>NZ_JAMAWN010000024.1:0-57465 GCF_023713305.1 Psychrobacillus sp. MER TA 171
AAACATAAAAAGGGTGAGGGAGCCAAGAGGCGACCACTTCCTATAGGAAATCCAACAGATCCTCCAGCTGTCCGGATCAACTGGAAATTCTATCGGAAAGAGCTCTTATTACTAATATACGAGGGGGATACGTATGGTATTAAATCAAATTACAACGCTCAGTCTAGCAGTGGCATTATTTTTAATCGGTACATTTTTAGTTAAAAGAATTGGATGGTTGAACCGCTTTTGCATCCCGGCACCAGTAGTTGGAGGCTTAATTTTCGCCATTTTAGCAACCGTATTAAAAAGTTTTGATATTCTAGACATAACACTAGACACTTCACTTCAATCTATTTTCATGATTACCTTTTTTACAACCATTGGACTTGGGGCAAGCTTTAAGCTTGTAAAATTAGGCGGAAAACTACTCGTCATATATTGGTTAGCTTGTGGATTTCTAGCTTTTATGCAAAACGTAATTGGCGTTTCATTGGCAAAGGTAATGGACATTCACCCACTGATTGGTGTAATGGCAGGAGCTGCTTCCATGGAGGGTGGACATGGGGCTGCAGCTGCCTATGGGGAAACCATTGAGGGCCTTGGAATTCCATCTGCTATCTCCATTGGCATGGCTGCCGCTACATGTGGTCTAATCGCTGGTGCCCTTGTCGGTGGTCCAGTCGTTCAATATTTAATACGCAAATTCAACTTAAAGCCATCTTCTGAAGAAACAGAAGAATATGTAGAAAAAGCACAGCATGAAATTACCGAGAAATCATTTATGGTACAGGTCTTCTTAATTACCTTCTGTATGGCTGTTGGTACATATGTCGGTGAATGGTTCTCTACTATGACTGGTTTTGTGTTACCAGGCTACGTAGGGGCGATGTTTGTAGCTGTAATTGTTCGTAACATTTTAGATCGCTTTAATCCTAATCTAATCAATATGAAAGAGATTAACTTAATAGGAGATATCTCTCTTGGTATTTTCCTATCTATGGCACTGATGAGCATCAAGCTCTGGGAAGTAGCAGACTTAGCCCTTCCATTGTTTGTCATCATACTAGCCCAAGTGATCTTTATCGTATTATTTGCTGTAATCGTCCTTTTCCGTTTGCTAGGAAAAAATTATGATGCAGCCATTATGGTATCAGGTTTCCTTGGTCATGGACTTGGAGCAACACCTAACGCCATGGCCAATATGTCAGCAGTAGTTTCAAAATTTGGGCCATCCCGTAAGGCATTCTTAATAGTACCAATCGTTGGTGCTTTTTTGATCGATGTTTTCGGTATGCCAATTATTATTACTACAATTAATTTGTTTAAATAGACAAAATAAAAGCGCAAGCCTTTGAAGATCAAAGGTTTGTGTTTTCTTATTGAATAGGTTATTCAAAATAGTTATCTCAAAGAAACTCCTAGACTTCCAAATCAAAAACCATCATGTAATATTTCCCAATTAATGTTTGGAGGATTCAAATATTTTATTCCGGGTATCTAATATACTTATGAGTTGAGCTTAGGATGTGATGTTTTTATGTTTGGACTATCTGACCTCTTGTCACTGATTATTTCTGCATTTATCATCTTGCCTGTGGTCGTATTTCTGCGAGAATCCGGTTATTTAATCGTTAGCTGGTTATTCGGAGTAGTAAAACCACGGCTCACAATCGGTTCTGGACCCAGACTCTTTAAAATTGGAATGATTGATATACGTAAGTATTATCATTTGTATAGCTGGTTTTCTTACGATGACTTAAAGCGTAAAAGTAAGTTTGCTTATGTTAGCATTTATTCTGGACCAATATTGGTTAACCTGATTATTGCCCTCCTCATTAACTTCTTAATTGCCAACGGATGGGCTGCAGAATATAAAACATTTTGGGATCGCTTTGTTTTCTATGCCTTCTATTATTTGTTATTTGATATAGTACCTATGATTACGATTAATGGTAAACCGAACAACGGCATGATTATTTATGAAATGATTCGATACGGAAAGAGAATCGACTTCAACGCAGAATCCTTCCTCCCAGCTACTTCAGATGTGGAGAACGAGTATCATGAACAGATGAAGCAAATAGAAGAAATAAAAAAAGAGAGAGAAGAGGAAAAACATGAACACTAAACTATTCACTTTTCTTCTCTCTCAAAAGAACCGATTTAAGATAATCTCTTAAATCGGCTCTTTTTTATATAAAATCGTGTTTATGCATTCTTTATCGTAAATACAGCCTAGCCTAGTAGCTAAGCCTATTTTTTATACCTCCCTTAGACGCCTTGCTTTAAGAGCAAGCCCTTGGTTCAGTATCAAGGCACCTATCATTTGAATGACTGTCTTCACAATTACTTGGCCGACAATTGCTGCGGGTACAGCTTCCCACGGTATAAATCCTGCTCCAAGTGGACTCAATCCAACGATTACGAAAACAACAGAATCAAGAAGACCTCCCACAATCCCACTGTAAAAAACTCTCCACGCCATTGGTAACTTTAAGCGTGTATAGATTTCTGTATCTGCTGTCTCGGCGATTACAAAAGATAAAGCAGATGCTACCACAATCATTAAAGTATCTCCAAGTGCAAATGATGCAGTCCCTGATAAGAGTAATGCTAAGAAGATAAATAAATATGTTTTAGCTCTACCATATTTGTTTTGCACAAGATCTCGAAATATAAAGGTTGCTCCAACAAAAAGCGTTCCCATAGGAACGATAAACATGCCAAACTCTAACGGTGCAAATCTAGCCGTCACCACATTTGCAATAACAATAGATAATAAATAAAATAATATTCTCATTATGCTTCTCCTTTAAACATCACTAACTTTGTAAAGGTTAGTACCGTTTATATATTCTTTTCCTCAAGTTCTCGCTTCGTATTTAAATACTCCTCAAGCCCATTTTCACGTAATTTACATGCTGGGCACTCTCCACAACCATCTGCAATGATTCCGTTATAACAGGTTAAAGTTCTTTCTCTCACATACTCAAATACACCAAGAGAATCTGCTAGCTCCCATGTTTGTGCCTTGTTGATCCACATTAATGGTGTATGAATGACAAAGGAACTATCCATTGATAAATTTAATGTCACATTCATCGATTTGATAAAAACGTCGCGACAATCGGGATACCCACTAAAGTCTGTTTCACAAACCCCTGTCACGATATGCTTTGCTCCTACTTGACTAGCTAAGACACCAGCAAATGAAAGAAAAAGCAGATTTCTTCCGGGAACAAATGTTGAAGGTAGCTCACTTTTATCCCCTTCTTCAATTTTGATCTCCTCGCGTGTCAATGCATTAGCTGCAAGCTGATTTAGTAATGACATATCGAGCACATGATGTTCGATGCCAAGCTCTTTTGCTATTTCTTTTGCACAGTCAATCTCCAGGCGATGCCTTTGACCATAATCAAAGGTCACGGCCACCACTTCTGCAAAATTTTCAATCGCCCAGAACAAACAAGTCGTACTATCTTGCCCTCCACTGAATACAATAAGTGCTTTACTTTGTTTCATGTATAAATCTCCTTCACGACGAAAAACAGCACACTAAGAGAAGTGCTGTTTTCATCTTAGTTTTTTTAAGAGGGTCGCTAATAACCTCTTCCTTGCTAACAAGGATCTATTTAATTAATTTTATTTATAAGTAATCGTCTAGAAGTAAGAAGTTCCTAGTTCCTATTCAATTCCATTTATCGATTATCAATATTTTCTGGATTAAGATCATGGTTCATTAAACGATAGCTCGCGATTTCCTCATATTTTGTTCCTGGTCGTCCATAGTTGCACCACGGATCAATAGAGATACCACCACGTGGTGTAAATTTCCCCCAAACCTCAATATATCTAGGGTCTAGCAGGTTGATTAAATCATTCATAATAATGTTCACACAGTCCTCGTGGAAATCACCATGGTTTCTAAAGCTAAATAAATATAGCTTCAGCGATTTACTTTCCACTATTTTTTTATCTGGGATGTATGAAATATACATAGTAGCAAAATCAGGTTGTTGCGTTATTGGACATAGACTCGTAAACTCTGGGCAATTAAACTTCACAAAATAATCTCGATTAGAATGTAGATTGTCTACTGATTCTAATACTTCAGGCGCATAGTTAAATGCATATTGCACTTTTTGATTTCCTAATAAGGTCAAATCTTCTAATCCTTCAGCTGACTTTCGGCCAGACATAAAAAAACCCCCTTGAAAAGTAATACCAAATCTTTTCAAGGAGAGGCTGCAACATTTTCTATAAAACTTTACAGGATTAAAACAAAAAAGCCATGTCCAGTTATGGACATGGCATGTTCGTCATGTATCCATAGTTTTTTATAGAGGGTATCTGCTATGAACCTCTCCTGAAAAATTTCAGGTATTTATCTAAAAAAATAATATAATACATGGAGATAAATGTCAAATTGAATTATTAATGTATTACTCTGTCCTTACTATGAAGGTTTCATAATAGTTTAGCCCCTTCAATGAAATAATTGGTAATCTTTTATTTTCTAAAATCAATTATTATGGTAGAATTACTTTTTGTGAATGAAAGGTAATACAAAAGTTATAACAATGACCATTTTATAGGACTTTAACAAGGATAAAAGTCATCTATAAGTATAACGACGATTTGCCGAAGGATAAAAATTAAAAAGGGGCTCCTCATTATGATAAGAAGTTTTAAAATGTCTATTAAAACCAAAATCTCTACTATAATTACTATAGTAGTTGCAACCAATATTCTACTAGGTTTAATGGGTTTATTTAATCTACAAAATGTCCAATCTTCGTTAGAAGAGAGCTTGGAGAGTAGGTCTAAAAATTTGAATTTATTGCGAACAGTTGGAATCGACTTTCATCAAATGTATATAGCTGAAAAAAATCTCTATTTATATGAACCAAGTACTAGTGCCTTTAAAGATCAATTAGAAGAATATAATGGTCAAAAGGTAGATATCGAAGAAAGATTTTCAGAGTATTACTCAAATATTATTAATCTCCCAAACGAAAAAAAACTAGCGCAAGCGCATGAAGATATGAAAGAAGAATACTTTACAATCTCGAATGAAGTTGTTCAGTTACTATCCTCTTCCAATCCTTCCGACCGTGAACAAGGTATGTTGTTATCTCAAAATGAAGGATATATAAAATTTGATGCAGCAGAAGAATCCTTAGATGTAATTGGTGATTTATATTTCGATAATAACGAAATCATGTTAAAAGAAGTAAAAGAAAAGTATTCTCTTCTCTTTACAGTTACATGCATTGTAATCTTACTTTGTTTAATAGTTAGTTCGTTACTAGGTCTATTAGTTATTCGTTCTATCAATCGTCCGATTCAAACATTAAGAAATAGTGTTAAAAAGGTAGCTGAAGGCGATTTAACAGTAAATATTAAATCATTTGCAAATGATGAATTAGGGGAATTATCGAAGGATTTTAATTTAATGACTGAACAAACGAAACAATTAATATCAACCGTCAGAAATACAGTAGAACACCTTAGTGATTCTTCCCATCAACTTAGTTTAATCTCAGATGAAACTAGTGTAACTGGTGAAAAAATAAGCAAAGAAATTGTGGAAATTGCTGAGGGAGTGACAAAACAAAAAGTCTTAACAGAAGCAACCGATCAAAAAACCTTGGAACTTTCAAATGTTATAAATAAATTAAATGAAAAAAACATACAAATGGATGAGCTATCAGCAAATGCTAAGATTGTTCTTCAACAGGGGGTAGGAAAGCTCAAAGACTTACAAGAAAAAACAGAAATATCAATAAACAGTACCGATGAAGTTGTTAAAGTGGTACATGTACTTGCGGAAAATATGAAAAAAATCGGATATATTGTTCAAACATTAAATGAAATTTCTAGTCAAACTAACTTACTTGCACTTAATGCAAGTATTGAGGCAGCGAGAGCTGGTGAATACGGTGTTGGTTTTGCTGTTGTTGCAGCTGAGGTACAAAAATTAGCAGCACAATCGGCAACTGCCTCCAAACAAATCGAAGACACGATCATGACGATTGAGAACGATACAGTTAAAACGCTCGATTTAATGAATCAAACCGCTCATATTAACAGTGAGCAAGGCATTATTATGGGGGAAACAGGTAAAGCATTTAATACGCTAAATGACGCCATTAGTCACATTCTGCATTCGCTTACTGAAATTAATGGGGAGATTTTGAATGCCAATCTTATTAAGGAAGACGTTGTAAAAGCTATTTCAGAAATATCAGATGTTGCTAATGAGGTTTCACTAAAAACAGAGTTAATAAATGCTTCTGTTGATCATCAGTACGAGGCTTTTATAAACCTACAAGAATCGGCTGAGATGTTAAATGGGCTAAGTGAAAAAGTAAATGAGATGATTCAAAGTTTCCATATTGAAGACTAAGATGCTTGATAAGTGCTCAATGCTCTCTAAAGGAACAACGAAATGAAATCATTAATATATAAAAAGAAACCAACTCATATAAAACAAAGTTGGTTTCTTTTTTTAAAATAATCTTGATACTGCTTTTGTATTCTTTATAACTAGGACTAGATTAGTAAGATATTAACCATTAACTAGTTGAGGCGTCGTGTTACGTATCAAATAATCAAATGATCCAAGTGCAGCGGTTGCCCCTGAACCCATTGAAATGATGATTTGCTTGTATACTGTGTCCGTACAGTCACCTGCTGCGAATACACCAGGCATGCTTGTCGCACCATGCTTATTAATAATGATTTCATTATTTTGATTTAAATCAATTATACCTTTTAAAAATTCTGTGTTCGGTAGTAGACCAATTTGTACGAAAACTCCTTGTAGCTCAATATGCTCTTCTTTTCCAGACACAACATCCAAATAAGTTAACCCGTTCACTTTATCTGTACCTGTAATTTCTTGTGTTAAGGCATTTGTTAAAACCGTTACATTAGATAGACTATGTAAACGCTCTTGTAATACTGTATCAGCCTTTAGCTCTGTATTTCGTTGTAATAGGTAAACATGATTCACAATTCCCGCTAAGTCAATTGCTGCTTCAACTCCAGAGTTTCCACCGCCAACTACTGCCACATCTTTCCCTTTGAAGATAGGACCATCACAATGCGGACAATATGCTACGCCTTTATTTTTAAATTCTTGCTCGCCCGGTACACCTAATTGACGGTAGCGTGCCCCTGTTGAAAGAATAACTGTTTTTCCTTTCAATACTGCACCGTTTTCTAAAGTTACTTCTACCATTTCGTTACGAGCAATACTTGTAACTCGTTGGGATTTCATAATATCTACATTGTAATCCGCTACATGTGCCTCTAGGCTTGAAACAAATTGTGGACCTTCTGTAGCTCTGGTACCAATAATGTTCTCAATAGCCAATGTGTCATTTACTTGGCCACCAAAGCGCTCCGCTACAATTCCTGTGCGAATACCTTTACGAGCAGAATAGATTGCGGCTGAGGCACCTGCCGGACCGCCACCAACTACTAATACATCGAACGGTTCAACATCTCCAAATTCAGAGCCGTCAGACGCTTCTCCAAGCTTGTTTAAAATATCCTCAAGCTCCATACGCCCTCCACTAAAGTTCTCACCGTTCATATAAACTGTTGGTACGGCCATAATGTCACGTTCTTTAATTTCGTCTTGGAACGTGCCACCCTCTACCATTGTGTTAGAGATATTTGGGTTTAACACAGACATAATATTCAATGCTTGCACAACGTCTGGACAATTGTGACAAGTCAGGCTCACGTACGTTTCAAATTTCATAGGTTTCTTGATTGCTTGAATACGTTTAATCACTGACTCGTCTACCTTTGGAGCACGACCAGAAACCTGCAATAAGGCTAAGACTAATGATGTAAATTCATGGCCAAGCGGTAAGCCTGCGAATGTTACACCTGTTTCTTCCCCTACCTTATTAATACTAAAGCTAGGAGTACGCTCTAGTAATGCATGTTGTACAGTAATTAGCGGAGACATATTTTCTAACTCCGTTACAAGATCAAGCATATCATTGGATACCTTATCATCGCTTACGCTTACTTTGATAACTATCTCACCTTCTAATAATGCTAAATACTGTTGTAACTGAGCTTTCAAGTTTGCATCTAATAGCATAAACTTCGCTGTCGCTGACATGTAGAATTATTATAGTCAGAAAATTATATAACTATCATTAAATAATAAATCTATATGTTATCCTCAACGAGCAGCCCCTCACCTCTATTCCTAATTTTTTAATACGCTTATTTCTTTTTTCTTTATAATCCTAATAAAAAATAGCGACAAGGCTGTCTGAAAATAATTTCATAACAGGCACTTGCCGCTTAAATCTCGCTCTAGTTTATATAGCTTAGAAACTTAGATTTTACCAACTAGGTCTAAGCTTGGAGTTAAAGTTTCGCCGCCTTCTTGCCATTTAGCTGGGCAAACTTCGCCTGGATTGTTGCGAACATATTGAGCTGCTTTTATTTTGTTTACTAACGTAGATGCATCACGACCGATACCACCAGCGTTAATTTCGTAAGCTTGTACAATACCTTCTGGGTCAAGGATGAAAGTACCGCGCTCTGCTAAGCCATCTTCTTCATTTAATACATCGAATGCTTTAGAAATTGTGTGGGATGGATCACCAATCATTATGTATTCGATCTTGCCGATAGTATCGGAAGTATCATGCCAAGCTTTATGTGTGAAGTGAGTGTCTGTCGATACAGAGTAAACTTCAACTCCTAAAGATTTTAATGTTGCATATTCATTTTGTAAGTCTTCTAGCTCTGTAGGACATACGAAAGTGAAATCTGCAGGATAGAAGCATACTACCGACCATTTACCTTTGAAGTTTTCAGAAGATACGTCGATAAATTCACCTTGTTGAAATGCTTTTGCAGTGAATGGTGCAATTTCTTTACCTATTAATGCCATAATTTATAGCCTCCTATGTATTATTTATTATTTCTCATAAGTATTAAAATTATCTTATAATAATTCTAATGTATAGTTTTATTATTCTATACATTTGGTTCTCAGTCAACCATTAAGGTATGAAAATAGTTGTTATCCAATACTCTGTTAATAATGTCCATAAAGAAGGTCTTTAACTTTATCGTAAACTCATGTCCCAAATATACAAAAAATTAGACCATTGGACTAACTATAGATTCCGTCTTCGCAAATTTTCTTAAACGATCTTATCTTGTTGCCTATTTCAATTAAGCGGCTTCGATATGAAAATAAGATGATACGATAAAGCATGTTACAATCATTGTATGAAGAATAGCTGGAGTGATTAAATTTGAGTAAACGAGAACAACAAAAGCAACAACGCCGTGAAAATATTATCAAGATTGCAACGGAGTTATTTTTGGAGCAAGGTATACAAACTATACAAATGCAAGATATCGCGACTGCTGCTGGCGTTGGAATAGCAACGTTATTCCGTTATTTTCCTAAAAAAGAGTATTTAGTGATAGCTGCTACAAATGCTATTACGGATAAAATGGCTACAGATGTAGGGGAGATTGTGGAGCAAACAATCCCTGCATATGAAAAAATAGAGCAGATTTTAGATTATTATATAAATGTAACGAAGGATCCACAGCTACGTTTAGCGAAGTTTTTTGAGTCATTTGATTTATATGAAAAAATAGCGGAGGAATCACCTGATCAATATGCAGAATACTTATCTGCACGCAGCAAATTGGCAGGTATTTTATTAACAGTAGGTGATCAGGGCAAGCAAGATGGTAGTTTAAGATCTGATGCCGATTTGCAAGTATTTATGATGACGATGGTTCAAAATTTTAGTATATTCGCTTATAAATCAAGGCTGACAAAGCATGATGCCTATCTTTCGTCGTTACTTACTGCAGAAAAACAATTATTAATGATGAAGGATGTTTTTTTACGTTACATCCGACCATAATAAGTAACGGACTTAGGAATTGACATTTTGACAGTTAAGTTGTTTACTAGTAAGTATAAAAGTGATAGTCAACTATCACTTTATATGAAACTTAGGAGGCCATTTACATGAGTCGTTTATCAGGTAAAGTTGCAATTATTACAGGAGCTGCGCAAGGTATGGGTGCAGCACATGCAAAATTATTCGTTGAGCACGGTGCAAAAGTCATTTTAACAGATTTAAATGAGGAAAAAGGAAATGCATTTGCAGCTGAGTTAGGTGAGAATGCTCTTTTTGTAAAACAAAACGTAACATCTGAAGAGGATTGGGCTACCGTTATTGCAAAAGCAGAAGAAGCTTTTGGTCCAGTAAACATTTTAGTAAACAATGCCGGTATTACAATGGCTAAAAATATGCTTGATATTACAGTAGAAGAATACCGTCGTATCGTGGATATTAACCAAGTTTCTGTTTTCTTAGGGATGAAAACAGTAGCAGCTTCCATGATGAAAGCTGGTGGCGGTTCCATCGTCAACATTTCTTCTATGAACGGCTTAGTTGCTGGGGCTGTTGGTTACACTGACACTAAATTTGCCGTACGTGGTATGACAAAAGCAGCTGCAATTAACTTAGCTCCAATGGGCATTCGCGTAAACTCTGTACATCCAGGTGTAATCGCTACACCAATGGTTGTGCAAGAAGATACAAAAGCAGCGGTTGAAGAATTCGCTAAACACATTCCTTTAAAACGCGTTGCACAGCCAGAAGAAGTATCTAATATGGTACTATTCTTAGCTTCGGACGAGTCTAGCTATTCCACAGGTTCAGAATTTGTAATCGATGGCGGATTAACTGCACAATAAGATTTTAAAAGGTCGATTTTCTATTAATGTAGAAAATCGACCTTTTTTTTATTTAATTTTCATTCCCAGTTCACCCTGCGATGAGATCAATGTCTTTATCTCGGTATTTAACTCTAGCCATTTTTTCACCCCTAGGTATTGTGAAAAAAACCTGAATTATGTCATTCTATCCAATTTACCAACTTACTCATTATTTTATGAAGAACTACTAAGTAACAGTAGCTTAACAAAATTAGGACGCTTTTGAGGTTTATTGCAAAATTTATTAACATTGGAAGGGATAACTTGACCTATTTGGTCTCCGCTATCCTTTTTACTTCTGCTCCTCCAATTAAAATCATTACACCTGTGTCTTTTAACCAACCTCAAACTAAAAAATAGCATATTGGTAAAAAAACGATTGGAGTTGGTGGCATTAGTAAGTTAAATCCAGATAAACTCACTGTTGAATATCGAGATGGTGTTTCAGCTACAGGACCCATCATTTCCAGAAGTCACACACTGACTCACTCTGATTTCACTGGAGAATTATTCTTAACAATTGGAACACAATTTGCATGGGATAAAATTAATACTGAAATGAGAGACGAAGTACTAGGCGTTTGGAAAACACAAGGAAATAGTTTAAATTACAACGTATATCTATATCTAGATAAAGAAAATCACGACTTAAGTGCAGCAACAAAGCGGAATGAAGTTTTTAGGCGCGAATTACCACTTGCATTAACAACCATTCGATATGGCGATAGGTTTTTATTTGACCTATACCCAAGTTTAGATTATGCCTTAATAATCGTTAACTTTATGTCCATTTATCCGTCATTATTTAAACAGGAGGTTTGGGGTACCTTTAGCAATTACTCCATAACACTATAAACAAATAACTTGAATACCTACCGACCTTAATATGGAAGCTTCATACAACTCGTTTACGTTTAAACCACCAAAACATGTTGGATCAATATTTTTGGTGGTTCTCTTATTAAATAAGTGCGATTTGTATAAATCGAATGTGGCCTCATTTTTATGTATTCTATACACAGAATACATAATTAGTAACGATATCACGGATTGCTATGCTATATTATATAAGTAATAAACAACTCTCGTTGACACCGAATAATGGTAACTTTAGATTAGGCAAATTAGCATTATTGGGTGCCAAACCCATTAGAGTTCTTCAGGAACAAAGAATTCTACCGCAGCATCTCCTTGTGAGATGCTGCTTTTTTGTTTCTTAATTTTGAATAGGGATTTCCCATTTCAAGAGGAATTTATATTCCTTTAATGACTGGTATACTAATACTGTTAAATTGTTACCAGCTAGAATATTGCGACAATATCGTTCTAGTTTGTTCTTTTAGAAATAATATACTTCTCCCTATCACAAATTCAGTCTAGATATTGAAAAAATTTCTTAAGTTTAGTGAACGGTCTATCCTTCAAACATTAAGAGCACTGATAATTAAGTATCCAAGGGTATACAGCCTTTTAAGTATGCTCCACCTTTTGGGTGATTTCCTACAACTAGGTCCCCGCCATGCTGTTTAATAATTCGCTGAGAAATAGTTAATCCTAATCCGGCTCCTCCAGTTGAGCGATTTCTTGATGCTTCCCCTCGATATAGCGGTTCAAAAACTCTTTGCAGATCCTCTTCAGAGAACCCCTCCCCTGTATCTTGTATCGTAAAGATCACAAAGGTTTCATTTCTATTGCAATTGATATAAATTTCACCATTTCTAGGTGTATGTCTGACCGCATTATCTATTAAGTTATTCAATGCTCGCTCTAATAAGTGTGAATCGCCCTTAATATTACAATCACTTGTCAAATTATTTACAATGATAGAGATATCCTTTTGCTCAGCCCGAGGGCTTAAGCTTTCAATCGATTTCTTGAGAACAAGTATCAGATCAACCCTATTTTCACCACGTACCATTTCTTGGTACTCTGTCTTCGCAAACGTGAAAAGCTCCTCTACAAGTCGGTCCAACTGTGCTGACTTCTCCTTACAAACTGCCAAATACTTTGCTTTCTTTTCAGGCGAATCAGCAATACCTTGCTCTAGGCCGTCTAAATAACCCCGTAAGGCAAATAACGGTGTCCGTAAATCATGCGCAACAGCAGCAATCACAAACCTCCGTTCATCTTCCAATTCAACTTGTTTATCAAAAGATTTTTTTAAACTATCGACCATTACATTAAACCCATCATGGACTTCAGCAATTTCTGAAATCTTTGAAGAAGGGATTTGGATATCCAAATCTCCATCTGCAATTTGGCGAGCACAGAGGCTCATTTTCTCTAAAGGGAGGAGAATATATCTTCGCATTGTATAGGCCACAATCAAAAAGGCCAATAGTAGACCCGTAATTCCCGCAACTATTTGTGTAATTTTTGACTTGGTCGGAATTCCAAGATTGAATGACTTTGTTTCAAGAAAATGCCCACCTACATAAAATATCCACGGGAAAATAAGTATAATTAATAAACTAAGAATGGTAAATTTACGAATGCGAATAGTTTTCACTTTTTTCTCCTTTGAAGCGATAACCTATACCCCATACGTTAACTATAAATTGGGGATTATTCGGATCAGCTTCAATTTTCTCCCGAAGTCGGCTTAGATGGACACGAATAGTATGTTTATCACCAATCCCTTCCCAAAATTTTCCGAGTAATTGATCATATGAAAAAACATATTTTGGATGTTCCGCGAACAGTTGCAGCAAATCATACTCTTTCGGAGTCAGTGATATGGATTGCCCATCTATAAATACTTCTCTTGTGGACAAATCCAATAAGAGACGTCCATAATCTAAGACCTTTCTGAATTCTTGCTTAGAACTGGATCGCCTTAATACAGCCTTTACTCTTGCAACAATCTCTCCCGGCGAAGCAGTTTTGACTATATAATCGTCTCCTCCAAGTGCTAATCCACGAATTTTATCTACGTCATCACTCAGAGCACTTAAAAATAGAATTGGCACATTACTTTCCATACGGATCTGCCGACATAACTCAAAACCATTTTGACCCGGCATCATGATATCTAGGACGAGGCAATCAATTGTACTTTGTTTCAGGGCGACGAGTGCCCAATTAGTGTCATAAGCCGTTTTCACATAAAAGCCTTCATTTTCTAAGAAATCTCTCAATAGTTCAACAATGCTAATGTCATCGTCAACGACTAAAACCGTATATCTTTCCATTACGAAAATTCCACCTTTCCTCAGACGACTCCCATAGATACCAACTAACAAAATTAAAATATAGTTTTAGTTTATCACTTTTACATTAAAGAATAAGTTTTCCGATGGATTGTGATGATTTTGTGATTGTTTCATACCCTCTTTTGAGACATTCAAAGGTTATTCTTTCATTGTGGAGCTATCATCATCTATTTGAAATACTCCACACTTTAACTATATTAAGGGAGGATTTACAAATGGGTATTGAAGATCAAACTTTCTCATTCTTTCCATTCGGTGCTTTGTTTTGCCTTACACTATTCTGTATTGTAGCGGTTCGCATATACGCAATACGCTGTCGTTATATGCATTCCAAGCAAATTGACTGTCTTAAAGACCTTGTAATTGAGGGGGACCTAACTGAGTCGGAATATCAACGACTGAAAAATTTACTTACAAAGTAAAGACATTATCGAATAAAAATCATTTTAAATGGAGGTAATATTCTGTATATCCAAATTGTATTGTTTGATGGATTTGATTTATTAGACGTTATTGCACCTTATGAAGTGTTTACTGCTGCAGCGATGTACGCAAATGAAGACATCACCGTTCAACTCGTTTCTCCTGAAGGGGAACGAATGGTACCAAGCGGGGTAAATCACTTACCTATTCAAGCTAGCGGTAAACTTGATATAAACAGTAAAGGAATTATTCTTATTCCAGGAGCATTTGGTTCGGTTCACGAGGATGGACCAGATTCGAGCCCAGCTAAATTACAACAAGCAACGGAAACAGAGTTAAGTAATTTACTCATTGAAGCTATTAAGAAACCAGATCTATTGCTTTCAGCAGTTTGCGGTGGTTCTCTCATTTTAGCAATGGGTGGATTGTTAGAAGACCGGCATGCTGTTACCCACCACATGGGGATGGGGCTTTTAAGTACTACAAATGCGATTCCGGTTAATGCTAGAATTGTAGATGATGGTAATATTGTTACTGGCGGTGGCGTTACTTCGGGACTCGATGTTGCCCTTTACCTAGTTGAGCGAGAATTAGGTCCCCGTATAGCACACGCAGTGGAGCAACTGTTAGAGTATGAACGCAGGGGTACGGTTTGGAGAGCAGAGGGAGATGTACCGAGAGAAAATCAACAAAAAAATATAATTAAACCGACAAGTAATGAGGCCTTAACTGAATAAATTTTATAACACGTAGCGTTAAGATGGAAATTCAACAAATCCTTAATTAAAATAACCACCTAAAACGCTGATAAATTAACGTTCTAGGTGGTTATTTTAAAAACCTCATCTATTTATGATACGGTTCACCCTTCATAATTCGAAATGCTCGGTAAATCTGCTCCACTAAAACGAGCTTCATAAGCTGGTGTGGTAGAGTCATTTTGGAAAAGGATAACTTTTCGTCGCTTCGCTTCATAACTTCTTCATGCAATCCTAGAGAACCACCTATTACAAAAGCTATTTTGCTTCTTCCATAAGTCATTAACGACTCGATATCTGCAGCAAGCTGTTCAGAGGTTTTCATCTTTCCTTCGATAGCTAAAGCGATGACATATGTGTCTGCACCGATTTTTGCTAGGATACGGTCTCCTTCCTTCTTCTTTACGATTTCCATGTCTGCCTCGCTCAGATTCTCAGGAGCTTTTTCATCTGCTACTTCGACAAGATCTATTTTTGCATAGCTTCCCAGTCTCTTTGTATATTCTTCAATCCCCATTTTCAAGTATTTTTCCTTCAGCTTACCTACTGATATAATTTGTATATTCACAGGTTATCCACCTTTACATTTCATTTACAAACAAGTTATTAACAACACTTATCCACATATCCACAACACTTATCTACATGTTGTGTCGTCATTTTCATGAGCCACAAGATATATTGCAGAATTGTTACAATAGGTACAACTTGTGGATAACTGTTTTTCCTCATTTATTTTCTCCATCACTGGGAATGTTTTTTCCTCTGCTACAAAGATATCTAAAGCGTGATTTATATGGGTTTCGCAACTGAATATTCTCACTATTTAACTCCCTTTCTCTTTAAAATTACTTAACATAGTTATACACATTTTTTCTATTGTTATCCACAGTCTATTTTAACAAAGAAAAAACGAGTAGGAAAGACAAGCTTTTCTTTCCATACTCGTTGTGTAAAACTTTTGTTGCTACTTTTTAGTTATCCACATGTCTATAACTGAGTGGAGTCCTTTAATGTTAAAGTTAATTCGACTATTTCTCCTTGACGGTACACCTTGACGTCCAAGCTATCACCAATATCTTTTTCATTATATAGATGCTTTCTAAGATCGATGGAATTCTCCACTTTTTCTCCATCCATTTCTACGATGACATCATAGGTTTTTATACCAGCAATTGCTGCAGGTGTTCCTTCATATACTTCATCTACAACAACCCCAGTAGTAACTTCTGCAGGTAGTTTTAAAGTATCTCGTTGATGAAATGCTGGAACATTTGTTAAATCGATAAGTGTAACACCCATAGAAGGTCGAATTACTTTACCATTGACTTCTAAGTCTTCAATTATAGGCATTGCGGAGTTTACTGGAATCGCCAAGCCTATTCCTTCTATTGTTGACTCAGAGATTTTCATCGAATTGATGCCTATAAGCTGACCGGCTAAATTAATCAATGCTCCACCACTATTACCCGGGTTAATGGCCGCATCCGTTTGTAAAACTTCTGCTTGCCAATCCACAGTCCCATCTTCATTGATATCCACTGGAATAGCACGGTCCGTACCAGAAACTACACCAGTTGTAACTGAACCATAGAAGTCTAAGCCGAGAGGATTACCAATAGCAATAACTGTTTCTCCCTGCTTTAATGTATCTGAGTTTCCGATCTCTAAAACTGTTTCAATTCCTTTATCGTCTATTTCTAACACGGCTAGATCTGTCCACATGTCACTTCCGACTAATTTTGCGTCTGCTTTTACTCCATCCTTTAATGTCACTTCTAATGCTTCTGCACCTGCAATTACATGATGGTTCGTAATGATATATGCTTTTCCGCCTTCTTTTTTATAGATTACTCCTGAACCAGTGCCAGCCTCCTGCTCCGTGGAACTTTGGCTCCAGAAATTTCTTACGGATTGAATATTAGTAATACCGACTACTCCCGCCGAGGCTTTTTCTACTGCTCCGGTTACATCCGTAGTAATATCGACGCTTACTTGCTCTGTTTTAGTTGTTTTACTTGTCGTTGCTTCCCCTTCTGTTTGGGAAGGTAAATTATTTACAACAGAAGGAGTTAAAAACCAAACTAGAAGAGCTCCTACTAGGACTCCTGCTAATCCACTGAAGAAATAACCTATTACTCCTCTTTTCTTATCCTTATTTCTTACTTTTGGTGGTTCTTGTTCAGGACCATATGAATTATAGTAACCCATTGCACTCTCCCTTTCATTAAACAATATGTTCGTATGCTTACTTTACCCACTAAACATTAAAATTAAATGAAAATAATCTAAAATTAAATTAAAAAAAGCTCCAAAAGCTTTTAGGCTCCTGGAACTTTATAATTATACTAGTACTAATTCAGTTGGCTGATTTGCATCCGTGTCGTGTAAGTGAACATATTCACCTGCGATGATACCACACGATTGTAAGGTTTGGGTAACGCTCATTCTTGCTAGGTCCTTCATGTTATTATCCTTGCTAAGATGTGAGAGGTACACATTAGTTGATTTTAAATCAATTACCTCACTCATAGCTACCGCAGCATCTTCGTTAGAGACATGTCCCACGTCACTTAGTATTCGGCGTTTGACCGACCAAGGATAGCGTCCCATTTGTAGCATACTGACATCATGATTGCTTTCGAAGACAAAGGCATCTGCTCCTTTAATATGTCCCTTCATGCGATCACTTACATATCCCGTATCTGTAATTAAAACAAGCTTGCGCCCATTTTCATGAAATATATAAAACATCGGATCTGCAGCATCATGGGAGACACCAAACGATTGGATATCCATAGAGCCAAACGTTTTCACCGATTCCATATCAAAAGTGAAACGTTGATCTAAGGGCACCTTTCCAACAAGTGAATCCATTGCTCCCCATGTTTTTTCATTGGCGTATATTGGTACACCATATTTTCTAGCTAATACACCGAGCCCCTTTATATGATCACTATGCTCGTGAGTAATGAAGATACCAGAAAGATTTTTTATTTCTCTTCCAATTCCTTGAAAGAGCTCGTCCATTTTTTTGCCGCTTAGGCCTACGTCAACTAAAAAGGAATGCTTCTCGTTTTCTACGTAGATGGCGTTTCCGCTGCTCCCGCTAGCTAATACACTAAACTTCATCATCAAAACTCCTTATTCTACTGCTGATGAATCTACTTCTGTTGGTATTTCAATAATTCTTCCTTCTACCGCATTTACAAAGTGTTCATCTATAGTTCCGTCCTCACGTTCCACAAGTATTCGCCAAGTTGGTGCAAATACCTGCGTCTCGGCTTGTTGGACTAATGTAAAATAGCCCAGACTAATATCTGTAACGGTTGAATTGGCAACTAGCAAACCTTTGGAATATAGATTTGAAACTGCTTGAATAGTAGGCAATAGATTTTTAGACTCACTATAATCCTCTAAGTTATCTAGGATGGTTTGCTCATAGCTTATGAGTTCATTATTCTCATTCCAATAGACTACTAATTTAGCTTTTTGATTGTAATAGACAAGACGATCATTTACTTTTTGAAAAAAAATTGCCATACGAGCTTCCTCGTCTATTTTCCACAATCCATATGAAGAACCTTTAAATATATTATCACTGATGAGAGTTTCGATGGAATTCTCTTCGGTTATTGGTATAGGTTTTATAAATGTGCCGACTATTTGTGCATCAGGCTTAAATTCAACTGTTTGATTTTCTAATTCTTCTATTTCTTCTGGCTTAAAGTTATGAACACTACCAGAAACATAATAGGCTTCTTCCACAGTAACACTAGAAGCTTTTGACACATTAATGTTCTCTACTTTTAGACGTTCCTCTGTCGTGGTAGAGCTTAAAACTTCTATATTTTGACCTGCTGTATATCTATTCAAATATAAGGAAAACAAAAAGACATTCAAGATAGAAAAAACAATGATAAAAATAGTCTTCGTTTTATTCCAATCCATAGGTGCCACCTCCTATAGTTTCTGGAGATAGTCTTAACCATGATCCATTAACTTGATAATACCAAGAGGGCACCAAAGTAAATAAAGGTTGGTCTTCGTCTTTGGATATATAATAGCCTTGTACTAAATCCTCTATTAAAGAGACTTGTGAATTTGGGGCTAAGCTAAGTAATTCATATGCATTTTGACCGGAAGGTAACTCTAAATCAGTGGAAGTTATCGGTAGAGCATTTAACGTGTAATACGGTCTATTGTAACGATAAACTCTATTACTTCCCCAAACTTGAACTATTTCTGTAGTCAACATATCCTTACTGAATACAGGCAACCCATCAAAATACAGTTGATAATTTACTTGACTCGCATTCTTATTCATTCTACTAAATCGATAATCATCAGTCCAACCGTCATGCTCATTTACAAAGCTTAAGCTATTATATAAAAGTTCCGATGATTTACCAAGAAATTCACCTTCTGATGCTGGATGAACGTAGCTTAACCTTTTAGAAATAGGGTCTACAGTCATTAATGCGTTATCATCCGTATATTGTTCTCCTGATCCTACTGGGTTACTTCGCCGAACAACTAAACTTGGTATATTAAAAAGGGCATCTTTGAACCTATTCGTATCAATCTCTTCCACTAAATAAGTATATTGAACAACCTTTTCAGGGTTACTTGTAGTATATAAGGATAATTTGCCTTCTCTTACGATTTCTTTATATTCCAGCATAGCATTGGAAGTCTTGACCATACGCTCAGAGAAACCAAAGATATCTTCCTTCGTCACATTTGCCGTATAGATTTTATTCAAGGTGGTGCTTATGAAATACAAAGTAGCCCCTTGATCAGATTCCTTTTCCTCTACTCTTTGGTCCACACTTTTCGAGGACCAATCTATAACTAGACGATTAAAAGAAGAGTTAGGAAAGATAGGATCTAAAAACTTTAAAATCGAACTATAAGATTCTATCGGTATATCTGCTTGAAAAAACAATGTACTCGTATATGGCTTGTTGATTAATTCATTTACCTGCCCCGCATTCGTATTATTACTATACAGTTTCACCGTTTCAATCTCCCAATTTTTCATGGGATTTATAACATTATTGATATCTACAATCGAATAGGAGCCTCTTAGATTTTCGGGTTGACTAATCAGCAAACGATACGGTTTTATAACATCTTCCATCTTCTTCTTCTCTGCAATCGATATATTAACGACAGGTGGTTCAGTAGTATCATATTTTGGTGAATAGGTCCAAATCGTAAAGGTAAGTGTAAGACTAAGCAGTATTAGTAATAATAAAATAATAGATTTTACTGGTTCAATATACTTCAATCCCACTCACCTTCTTCATCCAACAGTATTTCTAAAGTAAAGAATATAGTAGTTCCATGACCTTCTTCACTTTCTGCCCAAATCTTACCTCCATGGGCTTCAATCATTTCCCGGGCAATGGCTAGGCCAAGCCCTGTCCCTCCCATTGAACGGGCTCTAGCCCGGTCTACTCGATAAAAACGATCGAAAATTCGATTTACATTTTCAGAAGGTATTCCCATGCCATCATCTGATATCATCACTTGTAACCACTCATCTTTGACTGCTATGCCAAATCGAATATTTCCTCCATCTGGGGAATACTTTAACGCATTCGATATAATATTATCGATTACTTGAGTTAACTTATCTGTATCAATGTCTACATAGTACGGCGTATCTGGAAGCATACGTTGGAACGTTACATTTTGTGATTTAGACAGTTCAAAACGATCAATAATACGATTGAAAAATAGATTAAAATTAACGATTTCTCTATTCAGATCATAGTCGCGACTATCCATCTTAGACAATTGTAGTAGGTCATTTACCAGTCGAATCATTCGTTGGGTCTCCGTTTGCGTAACCATTAGAAATGACGGTGCTATCTCCTCATCCTTCCATGCTCCATCCGCTAGTGCCTCCAAATAACTGCTCATAGTAGTTAAAGGAGTTCGAAGTTCATGAGACACATTAGCTACAAACTCTCGACGTTCCATATCAATCTTCTCTTGCTCGGTATTGTCATGTAAAACAGCGATTAAACCATTTACGAAACCAGTTTCTTTTTGGATAACTGAAAAGTTCGCACGAAGTATATATGGTCGTTCCTGGGTACTGAAATCTAAATTCATGGATTCCTTTGAATGAATAAGATCTTCGAAGGAATGAATGCTATCAATGCCAAGCACTGAAATAATAGGCCTGTTGAGAACCATTTCTCTTGGTATGCGCAAGAGCCTTAGGGCAGGATCATTGATCAAAATAACTCTACCCTTTCGATCAGTGGCTATTACTCCATCCGTCATATTAGTTAAAACAGAGGCAAGTTTCCTACGCTCAGCTTCTGTAGTCGACTGGGATTCTTGCAGCCTATTTGTTAGATGATTAAATGCATGTGCTAACTGACCGATTTCATCATTTCCATAAACTCTTACCTTACGAGAAAAGTTGCCCTTAGACATAGCCTGTGCCTGTTTCCTCATCTCCGATATAGGTCTTGTAATCGTTTGTGCTATAAGAATACCTAGTACAATTGTGATTACAAGGGCTACTGCCGTACCCACTGCGAGGATTTGGTTTATTTCGTTCATTTGACCAAATACATTTTCAATATTCGATTCAATATAAAGAGTTCCAATTACCTCACCCTGTGAAATAATTGGCGTTACTAATATCCATACACGTTCTCCTGATTTAGAGGCGATGCTATCAAAATCTTCTTCTGCCGTGATAGATTTATGGACTAGCTCATCTAACGACTTTTGTCCAACGATTGCTTGGTTGTTCGAATCTGAGGTAGCTCGTATTTGATATTTCGCATCAATTACTCGAACTTCTTTAATATCATCAGAATTAAGACCATTCAAAATAGAACGTAAGCTTTGTTCTAATGTTTGGTCTTCTTCTACCCGTATTTTAACAAGTTCTTCTCTTGCACTAAACTCTAATACACCAACGCGATCCTTAACAGATTGTTGAAAGTTTTCTTTTAATGTATGCTCCAATCCCTTGACAAAATATAGACCAATTATTTGCATAGCTATTAAAATCAGTAAAACATAAATCAACACAATCTTTACATGAACTGATTTAAAGTAACCAACCTTATGCATCGAATTACTCCTGCTCAGGACTTCTTAAATAGTAACCAACGCCTCGTCTAGTTACAATCCAGTTTGGATGACTAGGATTATCTTCAATTTTCTCACGTAAACGTCTGATTGTAACATCTACAGTGCGGACATCACCAAAATAATCATAACCCCAAACTGTTTGTAATAGATGTTCCCTTGTCATTACTTGTCCAATATGTTTAGAAAGATAATGTAAGAGTTCAAACTCACGGTGAGTCAATTCAATTGTTTCATCTCTTTTTAATACCAAATAAGCATCCGGTTGGATAGTTAGTGGACCAATAGTAATGTCATTAGTAACTACTTCATTATCTTCTTGAATGGTTTGGTGTCTTCTCATATTAGCTTTAACTCGAGCTATTAACTCTCTTGTACTAAATGGCTTTGTTACATAATCATCTGCACCTAGCTCTAACCCTAAGACCTTATCTATCTCTGAGTCTTTAGCAGTTAGCATTATGATAGGAAAGCTAAAGCGTTTACGAATTTCTCTACAAACTTCCATTCCATCTCTGTTGGGTAACATTATGTCTAACAGCATGAGATCTGGTTGAATCTCGTCTACTTTTTTCAATGCATCATCGCCATCATATGCACAGAAAACCTGATAGCCCTCTTTTTTCAAATTAAATTGTAGTATGTCAGCAATCGGCTTTTCATCATCCACTACTAGTATTTTTTTACTCACTTGTTAAACCCCTTTCGCCCTTTTCTGCTATATTTTAATCAAATACATTACTTTAAACAATTAATATATCATTACTCTATCATTCTTTTACTCTCCTTGCATCATTAAAGAAGTGAGAAAAAATGAGGGTAGAAATTGAAAGTTTAAGGTCGAGCTTTGTCGAAATATTTCCCAGGAAATTTAATTCTTTCCTAATTCAATATTTCACAATACATAAAAAGACAGCCGGCTAGCGACTGTCTCTAACTTATATTTATTTTAACACAGATAAGGGGTCAATCGTAACTCCGTCCTTCTTCACTTCAAAATGCAAGTGAGTTCCTGTGGAGCGTCCTGTATTCCCCATAACGCCTAGTTTTGAGCCTTGTGGCACTACGTCTCCCACACTTACACTAACTGAGGAGAGATGAGCATACGTCGTTTTATACCCATTTTTATGATTAACGATTACACGATTACCGTATGTACCATCCCAACCAGCAGCTTCAACTACTCCATTATCTGCAGCTTTAATATTAAATCCACTTGGTCGAGCAATATCAATACCTTCATGCTTACGTCCCCAACGGTAACCCATTTTACTAGAAATGTAGCCACCTTCTGCTGGCCATGCAAACACTCCAGAACCACGAGATGGAATCACTTTTGTTCCCTTTAATACAACATGTTCCTTAGGTTGCTCTAAAATCGTTTCATTTGAAAGTGATTGGCCAATTTCTACACCATTCTCTTGACGAATCAAATAAGTCGCCACTCGTTTTCCATCGGCACCTTCTTGCTTCACTTTTGTATCACCTTTGAACATCTCATCTGTTTCTATTACTTGTTTAGTATGAGGTACAGTTTCCTCTACCTTTTTCTCATAAACTACTTCCATATTTATAAGTGGTTTAAGTACAGTGACATTAAGCTCTTGATTTATCTGTAAGACACTTGTATCTGTAAGTCCTGGATTGATCGTTAATAATTCCGCTGAGGTTAAATTAAATTTACTTGCAATATTACCAAGTACGTCACCAGCTGAAACTTTATAGGTTTCTTGCTCTAAAGTTCCTTCTAAAAGAAGCTTAACTGCTTCATCAGCAGATACAACCTTTTCGGGTGTCACATCTACCGTAACCCCTGAGACTTCTTGTTTTAAAATTAAATCTACAATTCTAGTTTCGCCGGTTTGTAATTCGGGTAAGCTATCTGTAACACTTTTTCTAGCTTCCAATGTGGCTAGCTCTTCTTCTGTGATAAACTGAAGTTTTAATTTTTTAATAACTTCATGGTATGTTGCAATGTCTTTGACGTAGACCGCCATCTCGTCATTGACAGATAAGGCAAACGCGGTTGCTTCCACTTCTATTAAATCATTAAGCTTTTGCAATGTTGTTTCATCGTTTGTTGAGGGAGTATAAACTTGTTCAGTAATAACCTTTAGGTTATTGCCTGCTTGTAGTTGAAGACCGTCATATTGGGAGCTACTCTCTTGCACTTTTTTATCAAAAAGCTTTTCCATTTCCGTTTTATCGGAAATAGCCCCAACATACTGACCTTCTGCATATATATGATAAATTTCTTTTAAAGCCTTATTATCCTCTTCATTAGCAAATGCCATATTAAAAGTTAGAGATGACATAAGTAATACCATTATAGTAGCTTTTTTCACTACATTTGATTTTCTGTTTGAAAGAACAGTGAAGTTTTGACCCTCTTGTTCCTCATTCTTACTATTCCAAAGCATGATAAAGCTCCTTCCAAACCTATTTAAGTTGCTAGTGCAAATTTTACACTATCTTAATTTAACATATTTGAAATAGTGAAGTGTAGGAATAGTCTATCTTGTAAAGAAAATGTATTTTTAAATCCATTATTTTCTATTTTTACATTTTAGTTGTTATATTTAATCATTTTTATAGGTTTTAATCCTATGTTTTTAAGAATTTCCTCCAGTAAATTCTTATTTATACATATTACTATTGGTGCCTCTGTTATATTTGTAATAATTCGATAAATTTCAGACACCTATAGCTTTGTATATGAAGAGAATCAAATGGATAGACATGAATATCTTGTAAATCCATTTCTAGCTATTGGCCACTTTTCCAATTATATTGTTAGACAGTTTATATATATTACTTAGACCTGGTTTCTTACAGAGAGAATAGGTCTTACATTCAGATGAATAGAAGGCAAATCACTGGGATAAATCTTTGTTTGTCGGTGAAAATTCTTAAAATTATTTCACATAAAAAGCCGCCAAGTTTTCATTGGCGGCTTTCATTTCACTTATAATTATCTCCAAACGCTTGAAATAACGTTTGTTTGTGTACGATCTGGTCCTACAGAGAAAATAGAGATAGGAACTCCTGTTAATTGAGATATGCGTTCTAAATAATGTCTTGCAGTGTCTGGTAATTCATCGAGAGATTTACACTGAGTGATATCCTCACTCCAACCTGGTAACTCCTCATATACTGGCTTACATTCGGCAAGCATACGCAGGTTTGCTGGATATTCTGTGATAAGTTCTCCTTTATATTCGTATGCTGTACAAATTTTAACTGTTTTTAATCCAGTTAAAACATCAATTGAATTCACTGTTAAATCCGTTAATCCACTTACTCTTTGCGCATGGCGAATTACCACTGTATCAAACCATCCTATACGACGTGGTCTACCTGTTGTAGTCCCATACTCTTTTCCTACTTCCCTGATTTGATTCCCTACTTCATCAAAGAGTTCAGTAGGAAATGGCCCATCTCCTACACGTGAAGTGTATGCTTTACATACTCCTACCACATGCGATATTTTTGTTGGACCTACTCCTGCTCCAATCGTTACTCCGCCAGCTACCGGGTTAGAAGAAGTGACAAAAGGATACGTTCCTTGGTCAATATCCAACATTACCCCTTGAGCTCCTTCAAAAAGTACGCGTCTACCCTCATCTAATGCATCATTAAGTACTTTAGAGGTGTCTGTTACATACTGCTCAATTTCTTGGCCGTAACTGTAGAATTCTTCTAAAATTTCTTCTACTGTAAATCCTTCTGTTTCATAAAACTTCTCAAACATACGATTTTTTTCTTCTAGGTTATGCTCTAATTTTTCTTTAAACACTTCATAATCTAAAAGATCTGCAACACGTATACCTACACGAGCAGCCTTGTCCATATAGGCAGGACCAATTCCTTTACCTGTCGTTCCAATTTTTCTTGCTCCTCGGCGAGCTTCCTCTACTTCATCTTGCTTTATATGATAAGGAAGAATGACGTGGGCACGATTAGAAATACGTAAGTTTTCAGTCGTTACACCGCGATCATGCAGCCCTTTAAGTTCTTTTACTAATGCTCTGGGGTCAACCACCATGCCATTTCCAATAACTGAAATCTTGTCCTTATAGAAAATACCGGAAGGAATGAGATGTAGCTTATAGGTCTCTCCTCCGAAAATAATTGTATGTCCTGCATTATTACCACCTTGGTAACGTGCAATTACTTCTGAGTGTTCTGATAAAAAGTCAGTAATTTTACCTTTTCCTTCGTCTCCCCATTGGGTCCCTACTACAACTACTGATGGCATTGCCAACACCTCCGTCAGACATTTCGTCCTGATTAAAAATCAGTGTAATTGTACCAATCATTTTTACCATAGTCAACCAACTTAAGTAAAAAACACGAACGAATTGATGTTTAATTAATCAATTCGTTCGTGTTTTTATGCTGGAGGAGCTTGATGTTGACTCCAATCAATATTCACAAATTTATTAAATTCTTTCACAAATGCTAGAGTAACTGTACCAGTCGGACCGTTACGTTGCTTAGCAATAATAATCTCAATCATGTTCTGATTTTCTGTTTCCTTATCGTAGTAATCTTCTCGATACAGGAAGGAAACAATATCGGCATCTTGCTCAATAGAACCAGACTCACGTAAATCAGACATCATTGGTCTCTTATCTTGACGTTGCTCAACGCCACGAGAAAGCTGCGATAGAGCAATAACAGGAACTTTCAATTCACGGGCTAGCCCCTTCAATGAACGAGAAATCTCAGATACCTCTTGTTGACGGTTTGCCTGACTTCCACCGCTCCCTTGAATCAGCTGTAAGTAATCAATTAGAATCATGCCTAAGCCTGACTCCTGCTTTAATCGTCTACATTTCGCTCTTATTTCATTTACCCGGATACCCGGTGTGTCATCTATATAGATTCCTGCATTTGATAAGCTACCCATAGCCATCGTAAGCTTGCGCCAGTCTTCTGTAGTCAGCGCACCTGTTCTTAACACTTGTGCGTCAATATTACCCTCTGCGCAGAGCATACGCATAACCAACTGTTCTGCACCCATCTCTAGACTAAAGATAGCGACGTTTTCATCTGTTTTAGTTGCTACGTTTTGTGCTACGTTCAAAGCGAAAGCTGTTTTACCTACCGAAGGACGGGCAGCCACAATAATAAGGTCATTACGCTGAAATCCTGCTGTTATACGATCTAAATCTCGGAAACCAGTAGGAATACCGGTAACGTCACCTTTTCTTGTGTGTAGCTTCTCAATATTGTCATACGTCTCTACTAACACATCTTTAATGTGTTTGAAGTCACCTGCATTTTTACGATTGGCAACTTCCATCATTTTTCTTTCTGCTTCGGAAAGGAGAGCTTCGACCTCATCTTCGCGAGTAAAGCCATCCTCTACTATTGTCGTAGCCACGCGAATAAGACGACGGAGTATAGATTTTTCCTCTACTATTTTAGCGTAATGTCCGATGTTAGCTGCGGTAGGCACGGCATTTGCTATTTCACTAATATAGGAGATACCGCCGACATCTTCTAATTCCTTCTTAGAAGAAAGTTCTTCTGTGACTGTTACAACATCAATTGCTTTTCCCTGATCACTCAGACGAAGCATGGTCTGAAATATCTTTTGATGAGCTACCCGATAAAAATCCTCTGGCATGACAATCTCTGCGGCTGTTATTAATGCTTGTGGTTCTAAAAATATGGCTCCAAGAACAGATTGCTCTGCTTCTTGATTATGCGGCGGTACACGGTCCAATAATGGATCGCTCATAGAATTCTCTCCTTACGCTTCTTCAGATACGTGTACCTTCAAAGTAGCTACTACCTCTTGATGTAGTTTTACTGGTACATTTGTGTATCCTAGAGCACGAATTGCATCATCTAGTTCCATTTTACGTTTATCTATTTTAATACCGTTAGTTTTCTCTAGTTGCGCGGCAATTTGTTTCGTTGTCACTGATCCAAATAGTCGACCATCATTCCCTGATTTTGCTTTTAGTTCAACAGTTAGTTGCTCTAAAGTTTCTTTTAATTTTTTTGCTTCTGCTAGTTCTTCAGCAGCTTCTTTTTCTGATTTCTTCTTTTGTCCTTCTAGAGCACTGATAGCAGCAGAATTTGCTTCTACTGCAAGTTTATTTTTAAGTAAATAGTTATGTGCATAACCATCTGCTACATTCTTAATTTCACCTTTTTTGCCTTTACCTTTAACATCTTTTAAAAATACTACTTTCATTCTTCATTTCCTCCTTCAATTGTTTCTAATATAGCTTCATTTAATCGATTGATAGCTTCTGGAACAGTGATACCTGCTATCTGAGAGGCAGCATTTGTTAAATGGCCTCCACCATCTAATTTTTCCATGATTACTTGAACATTTACTTCTCCTAGCGACCTAGCGCTTATTGCTACGGAAGAATCACTTCTTCTACCTACTACAAAGGAAGCAGAAACATTATTCATAGCGAGCAAAATATCTGCTGTTTGGGCGAGTAATACTTGACTATAAATCGTATTCTCATCACCGTAAGCTATTGCGATCCCATCCTTTAAAAAGTGAACATTTTGCACAATTTTTGAGCGTTCAATATACGTATCTAAGTCTTCTTTTAGGAGGCGTTGTACTAATATGGTGTCTGCTCCATGCGTTCTTAAATAAGAGGCTGCCTCGAACGTTCTAGCCCCTGTACGGAGCGTAAAACTCTTCGTATCGACTATTATACCTGCTAGCATGGAAGTCGCCTCTAGCATGTTAATTTTCTCGTTTTTCGGCTGGTACTCTATAAGCTCTGTTACTAATTCTGATGTGGAGGAAGCATATGGCTCCATGTATACAAGCATCGTATTAGTGATAAACTCTTCTCCGCGACGATGATGGTCAATGACTACTACTTTCTCTGCTTTTTGTAATACCTTTTCATCTATAACCATACTTGGTTTGTGTGTATCCACTATTACTAGTAGTGTTTTCTCTGTCATTTTGTTGATCGCTTCTTCAGCACTAATGAATCGATTATATAGCTCTGGTTTTTCCTTAATTTCCTCCATTAAGCGAAGGACACTCTTGTCTAGCTCATTGAAATCAATGACAACATAACCATTTATCTTGTTCATTTCTGCCATTTTCCTTACACCAACTGCTGCACCGATGGCATCCATATCGGGGAACTTATGTCCCATCACGATTACTTGGTCACTATCCTGTATGAGGTCCTTCAATGCATGGGAGATAACTCTGGCTCTCACGCGCGTCCGCTTTTCTACGGGATTTGTTTTGCCTCCATAGAATTTTACCTTTCCATTAGGATGTTTGATGGCTACTTGATCTCCACCACGTCCTAAAACTAAATCTAAGCTGGATTGTGCAAGTGCTCCTAATTCTACTAGAGAAGTAGAACCTGCCCCTACTCCTACACTTAAAGTTAAAGAAAAACCAAATTTAGAGGTGGTTTCTCTAATATCATCTAAAATGGAGAACTTACTTTTCTCTAGTTCCATTAATATGGATTCATTAAATACAGCTAAAAAACGATCAGAGGATATTCTTTTAACGTATATACCATACTTGGCACCCCAATTATTTACACACGAGGTTACCAGGCTGTTTAACTGTCCTCTGGTTTGGTCATCCATTCCCTGTGATATCTCATCATAGTTATCGATGAATAATACACCGATAACCGTACGATCGCCATAATAGAGGGATTCCATTTCTATTTGCTCCGTAATATCAAAGAAGTATAGAAGTTTTTCCTCTGCTTTATAAAACACCTTATAGTTATGATCGTCTAAAGAGATCACCATTTCCTTAGAATCCTCTTGCTTTAGTAGCTGCTGAAAATCAGAGGATATGGAAAGCAACTCTTCCCCTATAATTGTGTCAAAGGGTAGCTGCTGTGTCATATACGGATTGGCCCATTCCACAACATGCTGATCGTTGATGAGAATAATCCCAATAGGCATTTCAAGCAAGGCTTCTTCCCCTACCTTCTTCATCCTGTAGGAAAGCGTCTCTATATGCCTTTCTGTTTCTTCATAAACACGTTGCTCGATAATCCATGCATATATGAATACGCCAATAACTAATAGCGCAAATAATAATCCAACTAACAGGTTGTCAGATAGAAGCAAATAGGATGCCACTCCACCTAAGAACATAAATAATATTAGTGGATATCGTATTGGTCGTTTTCTAAAAAAAGACGCCACTGAATCAGCTCCTTATTTCTTGTATCTGTCTTTTAAATATGCTCGCAAATTAAATCCTAAATCTAACACACCTAGGATAATAGTAAACGTATAGAGCGGAATTGCTAAGAAGGTAGCTAAAATAGCACTCCATTTTGGCCAACCCTGAATATGAAAATAATATTGAATCAGGGATACACCTTGTAAGAATAATAATGCCCTTAAAATGAATGTAGCATTTATGATAAGCATATAGCTAAAGGTACCTACCTCAAATGTTGTAACTAAGGATATAATAGCTACAACTAAATAATACCACAACACCGCTTTAGGTAATTTAAAATACATGTATTTAGGAAATTTTGGAACTGGTACTTTTAATTTCTTTAAAATAGGTAAGTTCACAGCAATATAGATAAATGCCGTTATAAACATAAGAAAAATAAAGTAAGTTGGCGTTAAAGCTTCTAGGACAATTAAAAACTGCCTAACCATCTCATCATAGGTTTCTGGTTTTTGATTAGCTGATTCCAGTAAATTACCGACTTGTTCATAGGATATTTTAATGCCCTCTAAAAATTGCTCTATTAGGTTAATATTTAATACTAAAATAGAAACTATATACTGAGCAGCTGTCATGAGTAGTACAAATATTCCTGTGGCCATTAGCATATATAGCTTTGTCTGCTTTCTTCGTAAAGAATCTCCTATTAGAAAACCAACTGGACCTACTATTAAACCAAGTGTAACACCTACTATACCTCCAATAATAAAAGTAATAATAACTGCTACAACTGTAACAAGTAAAGACTCTTTTCTTTCAAACTTGGCACTATACCAAGCTAAAGGTAAAGGCGCTATTAGGGACGTGATAATTGTTAGAATTGGAACATACACGGACATTGCTATCAAAATAGCAAATAGTGCAATCATTAAAGATCCAAACGTTAAATAGCTTGACTGATTCTTTTGCATGATCGACCTTCCTTTTTTATAATCATCTATCCATTGTAACAGATTTTGCTATACAACTAAAATTACATGTTACCACACTGATTAGGTGAAATGTACTATGGAAGGTTTTAGTAAATGATTCTTGTATAGTTTATATTATTCGAGTCAACCTCATAATTCCTTTTTATTTAGTATACGACCAAGCAATAAAAATAAAGATTTTGATATGCTTTGCTATGCACAGATACAATGAAATTTCTTTCACTAATGTCCACTTCCAACGAGTTAATCGAAAAACCAATATTATGCTAACGAGATCTTGTAATAGCTATTATGGTCTAGCTGATTCTTTCAGGTAGAATGTAGTACGTCTAAGTTCTGTTGATCCTATTTGAACCATAGGAATATGACCCGCTAATGAGCTACACATACTATAAAAGTTAAGTTATTACCGTTCTCTACATAATAAAGACAACAAAAAAAAGACCGGTTTCCCGGTCTTTCATATATACTTATCTCTCTTCAGAAGAGAATGGTAGTAAAGCCATAATACGAGATACTTTGATAGCTCGTGTTAACTTACGTTGGTACTTCGCGCTAGTTCCTGTCACACGACGTGGAAGAATTTTCCCACGTTCTGACACGAATTTTTTCAACAAATCTACATCTTTATAATCGATGTGTGTGATGTTGTTAGCAGTGAAGTAACAAACTTTACGGCGTCTTTTGCCTCCGCGACGTGGTGCCATAATAGGTTGCCTCCTTTTCGATTAAAGTAAAACGTGCGAGAAAATTTTAGAATGGTAAGTCGTCATCCGATACTTCTATCGGACCGCTACTATTTCCAAATGGATCTTCATCTACACGCGTATAGTTTTGCTGATTCATTGGTTGGTTTTGCTGATATGTTGGATTAGAATTCTGTTGTCCGCCACCATATGATTGTCCACCTTGGCTACGTTCACCAGAGCCTCCACGTGGTTCTAAGAACTGAACGCTGTCTGCGACAACATCCGTCGTATATACACGCTTACCATCTTGTCCTTCATAACTACCCGTTTGAATTCTGCCTTCTACACCTGCTAAACTTCCTTTTTTCAAGAAATTGGCTGTGTTTTCTGCTTGTTTTCTCCAAACGACACAGTTGATAAAATCAGCTTCTCTTTCACCTTGTTGATTAGAGAATGTACGATTTACAGCAAGTGTAAATCTAGCCATTGCTACTCCACTCGGTGTATATCGAAGTTCCGGATCTTTTGTTAGTCTTCCAACTAATACGACACGGTTAATCATCAGTTAATAACCTCCCTCGTTCAGCATTCATCGTCGATTGTTATTATTTATCGTCCATACGAACAGCAATGTGACGGATAATGTCTTCATTGATGTTAGCTAAACGAATGTATTCATCGATTGCTTGAGAATCAGCGTTTACTTTAACGATTTGGTAGAAACCTTCACGTAAGTCATTGATTTCGTACGCTAAGCGGCGTTTACCCCACTCTTTAGCTTCGATGATCTCAGCACCATTTGAAGTTAAGATTTCGTTGAAACGCTCAACTAGAGCTTTTTTCGCATCTTCTTCGATTGCTGGTTGGATAATGTACATTAATTCGTACTTTCTCATCTATTTACACCTCCCTATGGTCTTTGGTCGAACTGTGGTCAGCCGACAAGGAGCAAGTAATGCTATTACTCACATCGGTTTATTGTATCATACACTTTTACTTATATCAAGGATTGATTGTCTTATTTCAAATATTTGTCTATAATCGTGTAAAGGGGGAATGAGGTTGGAAAAAAACGAGTCGATTCTTTCTACTATCGAAATTGATATAAAGAAGGTAGCTTGGCATAGCCTATGGATGACTATTCTATTTTCTATATTAGGTCTAGTTTTATATGGTTTTATTTATAGAGAATATGAAATAAACATTACTCTTTTAGGTCTTTTATTAACATTCCTTGGTTTTATACTTTTAATAGTCTTACATGAAGCATTCCATCTGCTTGGCTTTTGGTTGTTCGGTAAGGTCCCGTGGAACAAAATGGACTATGGTGTGAATCTTAAATTAGGGGTTGCTTATGCAACTACCTCCCTTCCCATTTCCAATCGATCGATGAAAAAGGCATTACTGCTCCCATTTTGGATGACGGGAATATTACCTGTTATTATAGGTTACATGATCGAATCTCCCATATTAGTCTTACTAGGTGCCTGGCTTATTGCTGGTGCAGCTGGAGACTTTGCTATGTATAAAGAGTTAAGGAAAATTCCTAACGATAGTTTAATAAAAGATGATCCTACCCTTCCAATATTATATGTAATTAAAAAAGACCGGTCTGCATAATGCAAACCGGTCTTTTGATATTAAACGTTGAAACGGAACAACATAACGTCCCCGTCTTGTACAATATATTCTTTACCCTCTAAACGTACCTTACCTGCTTCTTTCGCAGCAGACATTGAACCTGCTGAAACTAAATCGTCGTAAGCAACTGTCTCAGCACGGATAAATCCTTTTTCAAAGTCGGAGTGAATGACACCCGCACATTGAGGAGCCTTCATACCCTTACGGAATGTCCAAGCACGAACTTCTTGCACTCCAGCTGTAAAGTAAGTAGCTAGTCCAAGTAAGGAATATGATGCTTTAATAAGCTGATCTAAACCAGATTCTTGAATACCTAGCTCCTCTAAGAACATTTGCTTTTCATCGTCCTCTAGAGCAGCCATCTCTTCTTCGATTTTGGCACATACAACTATGACCTGCGCACCTTCCTCTGCAGCAAATGCACGCACTTTTTGAACGTACTCATTATCTTCTGATTCCATAATGTCATCCTCAGATACATTTGCTACATAAAGCATTGGCTTGATGGTTAACAAGTGAAGGCCTTTAACAACACGAAGCTCTTCTTCTGTAAAATCTACAGAGCGACCAGACTTACCTTCTTCAAATGCTTCTTTTAAACGAGTCAATATAGGCTCTTCTACCATTGCTTCTTTATCTTTTTGTTTAGCCATCTTAGCAACTCTTGCTAAACGTTTATCTACGCTTTCTAAATCAGCTAAAATTAACTCCAAATTAATAACTTCTATATCAGAAATTGGATCTACCTTTCCAGCTACATGCGTTATATTGTCATCCTGGAAGCATCGTACAACCTGACAAATTGCATCTACCTCACGAATATGAGCAAGAAACTTATTGCCTAGGCCTTCGCCTTTACTTGCTCCTGCTACTATTCCAGCAATATCAGTAAACTCAAATGCAGTTGGCACTGTTTTCTTTGGTACTACTAATTCTGTCAGTTTATCTAAACGAGCATCCGGTACTTCAACAATCCCTACGTTAGGATCTATTGTTGCAAATGGATAGTTTGCAGCTAAAGCCCCTGCTTTTGTTATTGCATTAAATAATGTGGATTTACCTACATTTGGTAACCCAACAATTCCTGCTGTTAATGCCATATATGTCACAACCCTTCAATTTTCTTACTTAACGTATTCCCTTTAACCTGTCTATTATATTGATTTTGACAGTAAAAGTCTATCTTTACTCTGTCTCAGCTTGTACAAGCACTTTTTTCATTTTCTTCTCGAATTCTATACGTGGAATCATGACACTATGCTGACAACCTTCACATTTAATCCGTATATCTGCCCCTATGCGTATTATTTTCCAACGATTTGTTCCACAAGGATGTTGCTTCTTCATCTCTACAATATCATTTAGCTGAAATTTTTTTCTTTCCATTTACTCTCACCTACTCATTAGTTTTCGCATTACGTACGACGATTGGATACGGAATATCCACCCCAGATTGCTCTAAAAATTCTTTAAGATCTCTTCTAATTCTTCTAGCAATGTCATCCTGCATCATAGGGATCGTCTCTACTCCAATTCTAAGCACCAAATCATCTGAGGATATCTCTTGTACCCCTAAAATTTCCGGTACTTTTACAAGCTCTTCATATTTATAATTCAGATTTTCTAAAAATCCCTTTAACATATTCTCTACTGCGTCTATGTCCGACTCATATGATACTTTAATATCAATAGTAACAATGGTGTTGAACACAGAATAGTTAACGACATTAGATATTGTCCCGTTAGGTATAATATACATTTCCCCTACATAACTTCGCACCTTCGTTGTACGCAGTCCTATTTCTTCTACTATTCCTCTAAATGTTCCAATTTGGACCTCATCTCCAACTGCAAACTGGTCTTCAAATACGATAAAGAAACCTGTAATAACATCTTTAACTAGACTCTGAGCACCAAACCCTATCGCTAAGCCTATAACTCCAGCACCAGCGATTAAACCTCCAACATCAAATCCGAATTTTGATAAAACTGCTACTATCAATGTGAAGTAAACTGCATAGGTTAAAATATTTTCTAATAGCTTTATGAGCGTATTATGTCTTCTTTCCGAATATCTCAACGGGCCCTTTAATCTAACTGCGAAAACTCGGCGAATAATTGACTTACCTATTTTTATAACAGTAGCTGCCAAAAGAAAAAGAAAGATAATTTCAATAAACGATTTTCCTAATTCTATCCAATCTACTTCATTTAATATGTATGCTTCCAACTCTTTATATGTTGCATTCATTGCATCCCCACCCTCATTGAATAAATATTTTCTACCATGCATATACTAACTTTAAAAAAGAAAGCGAGTTTATATATGAATAAAATTAATGCTGCGCCTCAAGCTTCCACTATCTATTATAAAGAAACAGGAGTTATTTGGCGATTAAGCAACCACTTTTTAGAATATATACCTTTTGATCATCAAAACCTTGTTTTTTGTTGCATAGGGACAGACCGTTCAACTGGAGATGCCTTAGGTCCAATGACTGGGTCATTTTTAACACAGCTTAACTCTTTTCCTTTTGAAATCGTTGGAACATTGGACAGCCCACTCCATGCGTTGAATTTAGAGGAGACTACTAATACGCTCTACAGTTCTTCTCAAAAACCATTTGTTGTGGCCATTGATGCCTGCTTAGGGAATGCTAATAACATTGGAGAAATTATTATTCATCCAGGTCCTCTTTTTCCTGGAAAAGCTGTAAAAAAAGATTTACCACCTATTGGTGAAATTTCAATCAAAGCAATTGTTAATATCGGTGGCTATATGGAATATAATGTATTGCAAAGTACTCGATTAAATCTTACTTTTGAAATGGGAAAGGTCATTTCTCGATCTCTACTTCTTGCATGGCATAGATATAACTTAAAAAATAAAAGCCACTACAATACCTACAAATAATAAAGATGGTAATAGGTTTGCTACTCTAATTTTAGTTAATCCTATTAAATTCATTCCAATACCAATAATCATAATTCCTCCAGCGGCTGTCATTTCCTGAAGAAACAAATCAAGTGCAGCTTCTGGTACCAATCTTGTAATTTGTGTAGCAAGCAATGCTATTGTTCCTTGGTAAATTGCAACCGGAAAAGCTGAAAAAACAACACCTATCCCTAATGTTGCGGAGAGAATAATAGCAGTAAAGCCGTCGATGATTCCCTTGCTGATTAATAATTCATGATCATTTTGAAGACCGCTATTTAAAGCTCCTAAAATACCCATTGCGCCTATTACAAATATAAGTGTGCTTGTAACAAAACCTTGGGCAATACTATCTGTTTGTTTTTTTGAACCAAACTTTTTTTCAATAGACTGCCCTAACCTGTTAATCCATTTGTCTATATCTATCCACTCACCTACTACCGCACCAAGCACAATGCAGATAATGATAATAACAAAATTACTACTTTCTAATCCCATTTGTATACCCATTACCATTACTACTATTCCTATAGCATACATTACCGTTTGTTTCATATTTTCAGGGATGTCCTTTAAAAGTCGTCCGATTAATGTCCCTGCTATGATCAGTATTGCATTGACCAATGTACCAAATAACACCATATCCTATCCTCTTCTCCTAAAAATATAACCTATCTCTAGGTTGTCCTAGAAATAGGTCACGTCTAATCCTCTAATAATTTTAAAATTCTTTCCAAGTCATCCTTCGAGTAAAACTCTATCTCGATTTTTCCTTTTTCTTTTTCATTGTTTTTAGTTATTTTTACAGCTGTCCCGAAAAGTTCTCTTAATTCCGATTCTTTTTCTAAAGTAAAAATATCTTTATCTATTTTTTTTGTTTCACGTGGAACATTTTCATTTAAACGTTGAACTAAGGCTTCTAACTGCCTTACATTTAGATTTTCTTTAATTGTTTTTTGCATAATGAGAGGGATAGATTTTTTCTTCTTTAAACCTAATAATGCCTTCCCATGCCCCATGGATAATTTCCCTTCAGAGACAGCATTTCTAACAACATCAGGGAGTGTAAGTAAGCGAAGATGGTTTGCTATATGAGGTCTACTTTTCCCCAGTCTGAACGCTAATTGTTCTTGGGTAAGGCCAAGAGTCTCCATCAGATTTTGGTAAGCCTCTGCTTCTTCAATGGGTGTTAAATCTTCTCGTTGTAGATTTTCTAAGATAGCAAGTTCCATCATTTGTTGATCATTTAACTCGCGTACTACAGCAGGAATTGCATCTAAATGAGCCTTTTTAGAAGCTCTAAATCTACGCTCTCCTACAACAATTTCAAACTTAGAACCTTTTTTTCGAACGATGATAGGTTGTAGTACTCCGTGCTCTTTTATAGATTCCGATAACTCTTGTAATGCCTCATCGTCAAATATTTTCCTTGGTTGATAAGGATTAGGCTTAATATCAACAATACTAATCTGTTCTACTTTTTCTTCTGGCATTGTATCTTCTCCAGGAAAAAGAGCATTAATCCCCTTTCCAAGTCCTTTAGCCATGACGAATCACTTCCTTCGCAAGTTCTAAATATACTTCCGCTCCTCGAGATTTTGGATCATAAATAATTATAGGCTCTCCGTGACTAGGTGCTTCACTTAAACGAACATTCCTTGGAATAATAGATTTATATACTTTGTCTTGGAAATATTTTTTAACTTCTTCAATTACCTGAATGCCAAGATTTGTTCTGGCATCAAACATTGTTAATAACACGCCGTCAATTGCTAACGTTTTGTTTAAGTGTTTTTGCACCAATCGAATCGTACTCAGTAACTGGCTTAACCCTTCCAAAGCATAAAATTCACATTGAACTGGGATAATAATAGCATCAGCAGCAGTAAGAGAATTGATGGTTAAGAGACCAAGTGAAGGAGGACAATCTATAATAATATACTCATAATCAGCTTGCACTTCCTGCAAAGCTTTTTTAAGTCGTACCTCTCTTGAAATGGTAGATACTAGTTCAATTTCTGCACCTGCTAAAGAAATGGTTGCAGGAACTATATGTAAATTTTCCACTTTCGTTTCTAAAATTGTCTCTTTTACACTAACATCATCTATTAACACATCATAAATACATTGATTCACATCGCCTTTGTTGACACCAACGCCACTAGAAGCATTTCCCTGGGGATCAATATCTACCAGTAAAACCTTCTTTCCTAAGTATGCAAGACAGGCACTTAAGTTAACGGATGTAGTAGTTTTACCTACACCACCTTTTTGGTTGGCTATTGCAATAATTCTTCCCACTCTTGCACCTACTTTCATCAAAATAAAAAACCACTCTCTTCCATTCTATCAAATTTTACAGAAAAATGAATGTTATTATTGTTACAAAAGAAAAACTCTCACAAAATAGTGAGAGTTTCATATATTTTATATATTATAATATCTATTTATGATTTCTTTTTAGGTATTCTTACTGTAATTTGATAAAAATCTTCGGTGTCTTCTTCTTCGGTTTTTAAATTAATTCCGCTTTTAGTAACCATACTAAGAGATTGCTTGATCGTATTTAAAGCAATTCGTACATCTTTACTAATCGCTTTTCTTTTAGGCTTTGGAGCTTTTTCCTCTTTAACAGGAGGATTTACTATATCATTAACTTTTTCTTCGAGCTGCTTTACATTCCAATGATTATCAATGGATTCAACCATAAGCTTGATTTGTATTTCTTCATCCTTTATTTGCATAAGAGATCTTGCATGACGTTCCGACAATCTCTTATCCATAATTGCTTGTTGAATTTCTTCTGGTAGTTTCAGCAAACGTAACTTATTAGCTACAGTCGATTGGCCCTTACCTAATCTTTGAGCGAGCGCTTCTTGTGTTAGCTCATGCAGCTTAAGTAATTTTTGATATGCTACTGCCTCTTCAATGGCAGTCAGCTCTTCTCGTTGAAGATTTTCTATCAATGCAATTGATGCTGTTTCCTTATCACTTAAGTTACGAACTATAGCAGGTACTTCTGTCCACTTAAGCTTTGTCATCGCCCTGAAGCGACGTTCCCCCGCTATTATTTCATACTTATCGTCATCCATTTTACGAATGACGATTGGTTGAATTACACCATGTGTATGAATAGTTCTAGCAAGTTCTTCTATTTTTGCATCATCAAAAACGGTCCTAGGCTGGTACCTATTAGGAACTATTTTTTCTATGGCTACCTGTACTACTTCTTCATTATTAGTCTGAGTAGCCTCAACGACTGGATCTTGTCCTTGCTTATCAGAACCTCCGAAAAATCGTGAGAAAGGACTTTTCATCTAACTAGCACCACCTTTTAGATACTCTTTACTTATGTTCACGACACAGAAAATAATATAATAATGTTTCACGTGGAACGTTCCTCATTAAATAATAGGTGTTTTGTTTGGTATACCTGGCTTTCGAGGGTATCTTTTCGGTGTGCTTTTAATTTTAGAAAAGACATATAACGTTCTCTCACTATTTTCTATCGGTAATAGAAAAGAATACTCCGCACTTTTTTCAGAGCCTAATACCTCAATAGCTTTTTGTGCATCTTTTAATTCATCTAGTGCACTTGCTGCTTTCATAGCTATAAACTTCCCACCGACTTTCACAAGTGGAATACATAGCTCTGACAGTACAGAGAGTCTTGCTACTGCTCGTGCAGTAACAAGATCAAACTGTTCTCTATATTCTTTATTTTGTCCAAATTCCTCAGCACGCGCATGAACAAAATTAACATTTTTTAAATTTAGCTCCTTGCTTAAATGAGTCAAAAATTGAATTCTTTTATTTAAAGAATCAACGATTGTTACATTAAGGTTTGGAAAACAAATTTTTAATGGAATACTTGGAAACCCTGCCCCTGCTCCTACATCACAAACAGAAAGGGAACCATTAAAATCCTCATAGAAAGAAGCACTGATAGAATCTAAGAAATGTTTTAAGTAAACAGATGGTTCATCTGTAATGGCTGTTAAATTCATTTTCTCGTTCCATTCCACAAGTAACTCATAATATTTTCTGAATTGCTCTAATTGGAAATCTGTTAGTTCAATTCCTTTTTCATAGAGGGCATTTTTAAATTGTTCTTCGTTCATTTTGTTCTCCTCATTGTCTTAGACTAACCAGTGATTTTAGCTATCTTACCTTGTTCAATATATATTAGAAGGATAGAAATATCTGCTGGGTTTACTCCTGAAATACGAGATGCTTGTGCAATAGATAATGGTCTTACTTGCATTAGTTTTTGTTTTGCTTCTGTTGCAAGTCCGGAGATTGCATTGTAATCAATTTGATCAGGGATCTTTTTGTTTTCCATTTTTTTCAACTTATCAACTTGTTGTAGAGATTTATCTATATAGCCTTCATACTTAACTTGAATCTCAATTTGTTCTTTTTCTTCTTCACTTAACTGAACTTCTCCTGGAACTAGTTGGGCTACTAAGTCGTAGTTCATTTCTGTTCTTTTAAGAAGATCTGAAGCACGAATTCCATCTTTTAACTCGCTACCGCCTGCATTACGAACAACCTCTTGAGTTTCCTCATTCGGTTTGATAATAATGGAGCGTAAGCGACGAAGCTCGTCTTCTATTCTTTTCTTTTTCTCTAAAAACTTATTATACCGTTCTTCTGGCACTAAGCCAATATTATATCCAATTTCTAACAATCTTAAATCAGCATTATCATGACGAAGCAGTAAACGATATTCAGCTCTGGAAGTAAGCAAACGATATGGCTCGTTAGTTCCTTTTGTAACTAAATCATCAATTAAGACACCAATATACGCATCTGATCGGCTCAACACTTTTTCTTCTTTATTTAATACTCTAAGAGCTGCGTTAATTCCTGCCATTAGTCCTTGAGCTGCAGCTTCTTCATAACCAGAAGTTCCGTTAATTTGTCCAGCTGTATATAAGTTTTTAACTTTTTTTGTTTCTAGCGTAGGCCATAGCTGTGTTGGAACCATTGCATCATATTCAATCGCATAGCCTGCTCGCATCATTTCCGCATTTTCTAATCCTGGGATAGAAGCTAACAGTTTACGTTGTACATGCTCTGGAAGACTCGTTGATAACCCCTGTACATAAACTTCTCTTGTGTTACGACCCTCTGGCTCTAAGAAGATTTGATGACGTGGCTTATCATTAAATCTAACAATTTTATCTTCAATAGACGGACAGTATCTTGGACCCGTTCCTTTTATCATACCAGAATACATTGGCGATAAATGTAAATTATCATTGATAATTTGGTGTGTTTCAGAACTTGTATATGTTAACCAGCAAGGTAATTGATCCATAATAAATTCTGTTGTTTCAAAACTAAATGCTCGAGGAACATCGTCGCCTGGCTGAATTTCTGTTTTACTATAGTCTACCGTTTTACTGTTTACACGAGGTGGAGTACCTGTCTTAAATCTAACTAGGTCGAATCCTAAATTACGGATACTATCAGCTAGCTTAATGGATGGTTGTTGGTTATTGGGACCACTAGAATATTTAAGGTCTCCTATAATAATCTCACCACGTAAAAATGTACCTGTAGTAATAACTACTGTTTCTGCTCGATAAACTGCCCCTACTTGGGTTACTAAGCCAACAATTTTATCATCTTCAACTAATAGTTCTTCTACTACTGCTTGATGAACTGTAAGGTTTGCTTGTTCCTCTATAAGACGTTTCATTTCATTTTGGTATAGAACCTTGTCCGCTTGTGCTCGAAGTGCACGTACTGCTGGTCCTTTTCCTGTATTCAACATTCTCATTTGAATGTGAGTTTTATCTATAACTTTACCCATGGCTCCACCTAAGGCGTCAATTTCACGCACTACGATTCCTTTTGCAGGGCCTCCGATGGACGGATTACATGGCATAAATGCAATCATATCTAGATTGATTGTTAAAACAAGCGTTTTAGCACCCATTTTAGCAGAGGCTAATGCGGCTTCAACACCCGCATGCCCTGCTCCTACAACAATCACATCGAACTTGCCTGCTTCAAAGTTTGGCATGTTCGTAACTTCCTCTCGTTTTTTATTTTCCTAAACAGAATTGAGCAAATAACTGGTCAATCAGGCTTTCTTCGACTGTATCGCCAATTATTTCTCCTAATATTTCCCACGTTCTAGTAACATCTATTTGAATCATATCGACTGGCACGTGATTATGTGCTGCTTCAATGGCATCAGTAATTGTAGATTTAGCAAGATTTAATAAAGCGATATGACGGGCATTAGAAACATAGGTAATGTCTGACACTTCAATGTTTCCTTCAAAGAACAAGGACGCTATAGAGTCTTCTAGCTCGTCAATTCCCTCTTCTTTTAATAAGGAAGTAGAAACAATACGCTTATCAGTAGCAAGACGTTGTACCTCATCGTAATCTAACTTGGTTGGAAGATCCGTTTTGTTAACGATAACGATATAATCCATTCCTTTAATAGTCTCGAATAACCTTCTATCTTCTTCAGCTAGCTCTTCTGAATTATTCAACACAAGTAAAATTAAATCTGCCTCTTTTAGAACTTGGCGTGATTTCTCTACTCCAATGCGTTCGACTATATCTTCAGTTTCACGGATTCCAGCAGTGTCTACTAATTTTAAAGGGACACCACGTACATTTACATATTCTTCTATAATATCCCTCGTAGTTCCTGCTATCTCCGTAACAATTGCTTTGTTTTCTTGAATTAAGCTATTTAAAAGTGATGATTTCCCTACATTTGGTCTTCCGACAATTGCTGTCGACAGCCCTTCGCGAAGAATTTTACCTTGAGATGAAGTAATTAACAGCTTTTCAATTTCTTCTTTTACCCAAGTCCCTTTTTCAATCATCATAGGTAACGTCATCTCTTCAACGTCATCATACTCTGGATAATCAATATTTACCTCTACCTGAGCTAAAGTTTCAAGGAGTGCTTGCCTTAAGGTTTTGATGAGACGTGATAAACGTCCATCCATTTGACCTAAAGCTACATTCATTGCTTTATCCGTTTTGGCTCTGATTAAATCCATTACCGCTTCAGCCTGCGACAAGTCTATTCTTCCATTTAAAAAAGCACGTTTTGTAAACTCACCAGGTTCTGCAAGCCGTGCACCATTTATAAGTATTAACTGAAGAACTCTATTTACTGTGACTAGTCCTCCATGACAATTTATCTCTACTACGTCTTCTCTCGTAAAAGTTTTTGGACCCTTCATAAGAGATAACATAACTTCCTCTACTACTTCATTCGTCTTTGGATCCACGAGATGTCCATAATGAATAGTATGAGAAGATTGTTCACTAAGATTTTTTCCATTTGGAGACTGAAAAACTTTATTGGCAATTGAAATTGCCTCTGCTCCACTAAGTCTTACAATGGCAATGGCTCCTTCTCCTAATGGAGTGGAAATTGCAGCTATTGTATCAAATTCCAAAAGTGTACACCTCCTTGCACCTTCAGTTATCCACATGTGAATAACTGAAAAGAACATGACTATCTAACATATAACAATAACATATTTTGTCCTAAATCAGAAGTATAGATACTTTTTATTATGTGAACAAAAAAAGAATCCTACTGATGGCTTATGGCTCATCTTCGGAAATCTTCTTAAGCGGATTAATAACAGAAGAAAACGGATTCCAGCTTATTTTCAAGCTAAAATCCGTTTTACTTATTTTATTGATTCAATCACTAAATATCTATTTGGTTCATTACCGACTGAGTAAGTTTCAATGTCTACTCTTAGGGATAAAGCATTATGAATAATCTTTCTCTCAGAAGAAGACATCGGTTCTAATTCTATCGGTTGACCAGTACGCACTGCTTTGTCAGCCATACGTTCTGCTAACTGTTCTAATGCTTCTTGTCTTCTTTCACGGTAGTTACCAACGTCCAACCTAATAAGGATAAAGGAATTTGAGAATTTGTTTGCAACTAATTGAGATAGGTTTTCCAGTGCATTTAATGTTTGGCCTCTTTTTCCTATTAATAAGGCAGCCTTTTCACTGTTTAAATGAAGATAAATGTACTTACCCTCTCTTGTTTCATTAATTACTAAATCGTCAATATCCAATTCCTTAGCGATTGTTTCAAGATATAGTTTTGTTTCAGCTATCGCTTGATCATTATTTGGTGCTTCAGTGACTTCTATAGTTTCTTTTACTTCTTCTAATGTAGAGGTATTATCTAAAACCGGCTGTTCGATTACTTCCTCTACTATTTTTTCTTCCAAGACCTGATCGACTGGGTTTTCCTTTTTTAAAACAGTTACTTCAACAACTGCAGGCTTAGATAAAAATCCAAAAAAGCCTTTTTTCCCTTCTTCCACTACGGTAATTGACACATCTTCTCTCGATACTTCAAGTTTTTTAAGTGCAACGTTTATAGCTTCCTCTTTTGTAGGTGCAGTCTGTGTAATCTGCTTCATTTTTTGGCCCCTCCCGTTTTTGCCTTAACAGGTACTTGTTTTTCTCTTTTCCAAGGTTTATAAATGAATAAGTTTTGAATGATAGATATAATATTTCCGATTACCCAATACAATGTTAATGCAGCAGGTAATACAATACCAAATCCCATGATCATGAACGGCATGATATACATCATGATTTTCATTTGAGGGTTGTCCATTGCTGGGCCAGTTCTCAATACGATTAATTGCATGATTCCGGCTAAGACAGCTAGGATAATACTTGGCTCTGCCAATGCAAAACCTAAGAAATCGCCTAGATTGATCTCTGGTGTATTATTCATACGACTAATTGCATGATAGAAACCGATTAGTATTGGCATCTGAATAAAAATAGGAAGACATCCAGCTGCTGGATTAATATTTCTATCTTTATATAAAGCCATCATTTCTTGTTGGAATTTTTGCTGTGTTACAGCATCCTTGGAGCTATATTTTTCTTTTAGCTTTAACATCTCTGGTTGTACTTCTTGCATTGCCTTAGAGTTTTTAGTTTGTTTAATCATTAACGGTAAAATTACTAAACGAATTATAATCGTTACTGCAATGATCCCGAGACCATATGTCCCTAATAGCTCTTGGAAAAATGTAATAGCGGAAACTAATGGCCAAACAATGTATTCATTCCAAAAACCTTCGGAAGTATTATAAATTGGTTCATTGAATTCCGTACATCCAGCTAGTAAAGCTGTCATTACTATTAATAATAATAGTAAAGGTAATTTTCTCTTCAACCTTCTTCCCCCTATTAAAATACATTCATCTTTCATCTATCCTTATCTTAACATCTCATCCAAAAGACTTCACTAGCTTTTCTTCTTTAAAACTTTGGCTACTTTCAAAACATGCTCTAAGTTCTTTTTTGTCTCATGAAAGTCAAGCTTGGCCGCCGAATTTCTGGCGATAATAATATAATCTTTGTTTCCTGCCACTGAATCATTCAACTCTAAAAAGGATTGACGAATGTATCTTTTAATACGATTACGAACCACTGCATTGCCAACTTTCTTACTTACAGATAATCCTATTCGAAAATAATCGTATTCATTCTCCAATGTATAAACTACAAACTGTCTGTTGGCGAATGATTTCCCTTTTTTAAAGATCTTTTGAAATTCAGCATTCTTTTTTATGCGTTGTTTCTTATTCATCTAGTCACCTGCTCCAACTAATCGGTTTGAAAGAAAAAAAAGACCACTGAATTGGTCAGTGGACTTATAATTATGCTGATAATACTTTTCTTCCTTTAGCACGACGGGCTGCTATTACGCGGCGACCGTTTTTTGTACTCATACGTGCGCGGAAACCGTGATTTTTTGCTCTTTTACGGCTATTTGGTTGGAATGTACGTTTCATCTATATGACACCTCCTGAGTGATCATCTTAAAATGTTCCTTAGACAGTCTCCGATATTATATAAAAACTACACTGTATTTGTCAATCTTTATTTAAGTCCATGTCTTGCTGCTTCTGTTTTCTTCTTGCCCACTCTTATCCACATACTAAGATATCTTTTCCCACTTACCTGTGAATAACAATTTTCGACAAAAAAATATCCACATAGCTTATGAACATGTTTTTAACATATCCCTTTGCTGTGGACAACCTTAACTGTTAATTAATTTAATATTGTGGATAACCTTAAAGTATCTTGTAATTGCAACGTTTTTTTGATACGATATCTGTGTTTTACTTTTTCAAACGAAATATGTTATTTTTTATTATCCACAGTTGTTAGTAATCTGTGGATAATATTTTCCCCATACGTTTATAAAGTTTATCCACAGGACGTGGATTTGTGTATATAACTATAATTTATACATATAAAATAGAAAGCTGAATGATTATTCTCTTTTTGTAAAACAGTCTTATTACTAAAAGGTAGGAGAAACGGATTTCCTATCAATCTTATAGAAAAGGAGATTATGTTATTGGAACACTTTGAAGAACTTTGGGCTAAAGTTCTCTCTGAAGTAGAAAAGAAAACATCGAAACCAAGCTTCGAAACCTGGTTAAAATCAACAAAGATGCTTTCTTATAAGGGAGACACTGTAACCATAGCTGCGCCCAATTCCTTTGCTAGGGATTGGCTTGAAAATCACTATGTTCATTTAATTGCTGGGATTCTTACAGAACTTACTGGCAATGAATTATTAATTTCTTTTGTAGTACCTAAGGGTCAGGACTTTGATGACTTTGAAATACCAAAGCCAAAAACACCGGTTACTCCAGATGATCAGCCAGACTTTTCTCCTGGAATGCTTAACTCAAAAAATACATTTGATACTTTTGTCATTGGTTCTGGTAACCGTTTTGCCCATGCTGCCTCTTTAGCTGTAGCAGAAGCACCTGCAAAAGCATATAATCCTCTTTTCATATACGGAGGAGTTGGATTAGGAAAAACCCACTTAATGCACGCGATTGGACACTATGTTCAAGAACACAATCCGAATGCAAAAGTGGTTTATTTATCTTCTGAAAAATTCACGAACGAATTTATTAATTCTATTCGCGACAACAAAGCAGTAGACTTCCGAAATAAGTATCGAAATGTAGATGTTCTCTTAATAGATGATATTCAGTTCCTTGCCGGAAAAGAATCAACTCAAGAAGAATTTTTTCATACTTTTAATGCTTTACATGAAGAATCTAAACAAATTGTTATCTCCAGTGACAGACCACCTAAGGAGATTCCCACGTTAGAGGATCGTTTACGCTCCCGTTTTGAATGGGGCTTGATAACAGATATAGCACCACCTGATTTAGAAACAAGAATTGCTATTTTACGTAAAAAAGCACGCGCAGACGGTTTGGATATTTCTGATGAAGTTATGGCCTATATCGCAAATCAAATTGACTCGAATATAAGAGAGCTGGAAGGTGCACTTATTCGCGTAGTGGCCTATTCCTCGCTTGTTAATAAAGATATTAATATAGACTTAGCTGCTGAGGCATTAAAAGATATTCTTCCAAATGCACGTCCAAGAATTATTACGATCTTAGATATCCAAAAGGTTGTAGGAGAGCATTTTCATATAAGATTAGAAGATTTTACTGCGAAAAAACGTACCAAATCTATCGCATTCCCTCGTCAGGTAGCTATGTTTCTTTCCCGTGAGCTAACTGATTTCTCATTGCCTAAGATTGGCGAAGAGTTTGGTGGACGTGATCATACTACAGTAATTCATGCACACGATAAAATAGCTACGATGCTAAAAACAGATATGAACCTGCAGGATGATATTAAGCAAATAAAATCTATCCTCGGTAGATAATTAGATTGTGGATAAGTTCCTATTTTAGGTCCATACTTAAACACAAGTTATACACATGGGGATATGTGGCGAAATATAGCGAAATATGCACTTATCAACATATCCACAAGCCCTATTACTATATCTATTAATCTTTTAATAAATAATAAATATATAAGTGAGGTACTAAAATGAAATTTGAAGTAATGAGAGATAGTCTATTAAATGGACTAAATGATGTAATGAAAGCCGTAAGTTCTAAAACAACAATTCCTATATTGACTGGATTAAAATTAGAAGTAACAAAAGAAGGTTTGTATTTGACTGGTAGTGATTCAGATATTACAATCCAAACATTTATACCAGTTGAAAAAAATGGAGAACAAATTATAAAGATCGTAGAACCAGGATCAATAGTTGTCCAAGCAAGAATGTTTAGTGAGATTGTTCGTAAATTACCTACTAACGATGTAGAAATTGAAGTTACAAACCAATTCCACACACATATCCGTTCAGGTAAATCAGAATTCAACTTAATAGGCATTGATGCTAGTGAATATCCTTTGTTACCTCAACTTGAAGAAGATCGACAATTCTATATTCCTTCTGACTTGTTGAAATCTATTATTAAAGAAACAGTATTTGCTGTTTCTACATCAGAAAGCAGACCAGTATTAACTGGAGTGAATTGGCAGGTTATTGATGGGGAGCTCCACTGTGTAGCTACAGATAGCCATCGTCTAGCAAAAAGAAAAACAGCATTAAAAGATTTACCTGAAGAAAAATATAGCGTAGTAATTCCAGGAAAAAGCTTAAATGAATTAAATAAGATTCTAGAAGAAACTTCTTCCGAAGTAGCTATAGTTATGACTCAGCAGCAGATATTATTCAAAACCGAGGATGTATTATTTTACTCTAGATTGTTAGAAGGAAATTACCCTGACACATCTAGACTGATCCCAAGCGAATATAAAACAACTATTGTTGTTAACGGTAAATCTTTATTGCAAGCAATAGATCGTGCTTCCTTATTGGCACGAGAAGAAAGAAATAATGTTGTTCGTTTTTCAACTCTAGATTTAAATTCCTTAGAAGTTTCCTCCAACTCTCCTGAAATCGGAAAAGTAGAAGAACAAATTCTAGCGGAAACGATAGAAGGCGAAGAGCTTAAGATTTCTTTCAGTGCTAAATACATGATGGATGCACTAAAGGCGATTGATGGACAAGATGTAAAAATTCTTTTTGCAGGGACAATGAGACCGTTTGTTTTAAAATCTGTACATGACGATTCAATCTTGCAATTAATCCTTCCAGTAAGAACTTACTAAACAGCATAAACAAGAGATAGTCACCAATAGTGGCTATCTTTTTTACTTATTTGCTTTATTAGGGTAAAATGGAGGGATAAACAAAATGAGAAGAGGTTGAATAATTAGTGGAAGAGATTCGTTTTGATTCGGAATTTATTACCTTAGGTCAATTACTTAAGATGACAGACGCAATAAGTTCAGGTGGAATGGCTAAATGGTTTTTGAGCGAAAATCCCGTATATATAAACGGAGAAGCAGATCAACGAAGAGGTAGAAAAATAAGAAACAAAGATGTAGTGAATATTCCAGGAGTAGGAAAATTTCTAATGATTGGACCTGAGAACGGAGAGTAATATGTATATTGAACGACTTGAGCTAAAAAACTTCCGTAATTACGATTCAATAGAATTGGATTTTTCCTCTAAAATAAATGTGTTGATTGGGGAAAATGCCCAAGGTAAAACTAACTTAATGGAATCCCTATATGTATTATCAATGGCGAAGTCTCATAGAACTTCTAATGATAAAGAATTGATACGCTGGGAAGCAGAGTATGGTAAAATAATAGGGGATATACACAAAAAATATGGACGACTCCCCTTGGAATTAATACTCTCCAAAAAAGGAAAAAAAGCAAAGGTGAATCACCTAGAACAAAATAGACTCAGTGACTACATAGGTCAGCTTAATGTTGTCATGTTTGCACCAGAGGATTTGTTTTTGGTTAAAGGTAGTCCTCAAGTCAGAAGACGTTTTCTAGATATGGAAATAGGACAAATATCTCCTAGGTATTTACATGATTTGCTTAACTTTCAAAAGATTTTAAAGCAAAGAAACCATATTTTAAAAAAACATCAAGGTCAATCTAAGTTAAATGATGTCATGTTTGACGTTTATACAGAACAATATATAAATGCTGCAGTAAAAGTAATTCAAAAAAGATTCCAATTTATGGAATTACTTCAAAAGTGGGCAGAACCAATTCACTTTGGTATCTCACGAGGATTAGAAAAACTCACAGTTGCATATGACTCTACTATAGGTATTAAAGCAGACTATTCAGAAAGTCAGATGAAGACAACTTTAGAGACAAAAATATTTGAAAATCAAAAAAGAGAATTAGATCGCGGAGTCACTTTGTATGGTCCTCATCGTGATGACCTTAAATTTTTTGTCAATGACTATGATGTTCAAACTTATGGTTCGCAAGGACAACAAAGAACAACAGCCTTATCACTTAAATTAGCCGAAATCGAATTGATAAAACAGGAGGTAGGTGAAGCTCCTGTTTTATTGCTGGATGACGTTCTATCGGAATTAGATGACTACCGACAATCGCATCTATTAACGACTATTCATGGTGACGTTCAGACGTTTGTTACAACGACAAGTATTGAAGGAATAGCCCATGACACGATTAAACAGGCAAAGATGTTTCATGTGGAACAAGGGGCAGTTATAAAATAAAATTCACCAGTATGGAAAGTAATGAAAGAGTGGGTGAGCAAGTTGGCAATGGAAGAGAAAGATTTAAAACCATCTTATGATGCTGATCAGATACAAGTATTAGAAGGTTTAGAAGCGGTAAGAAAACGTCCCGGAATGTACATAGGGACTACTAGCTCTAAAGGACTTCACCATCTTGTATGGGAAATCGTTGATAACAGTATTGATGAGGCGCTCGCTGGTTATTGCGATCATATTATTGTGACGATTGAAAAAGACAATTGGATTCGTGTGGAAGACAATGGCCGTGGTATACCAGTTGATAACCAAGAAAAAATGGGAAAACCTGCAGTTGAAGTTATTATGACTGTTCTTCATGCTGGTGGTAAATTTGGCGGCGGCGGATATAAAGTGTCCGGTGGGCTTCATGGTGTTGGTGCATCAGTAGTAAATGCCTTGTCAGAGTATACGGAAGTTTATGTTAAACGCGATGGAAAAATTCATACGATTAAATTTGAACGAGGAGCTGTTGCTTCACCTTTAGAAGTAACGGGAGAAGCATTAGAAACAGGAACTACTACAAGATTTAAAGCAGACTCGCAAATTTTTACGGAAACAACTGTTTATGAGTATGATATCTTAGCGCACCGCGTAAGAGAATTAGCTTATTTAAACCGTGGTTTGACCATCACTATTGCAGATGAACGAGAAGGCCAAGAAAAATCAGTTAAATACCTTTACGAGGGCGGTATTAAATCTTACGTAGAGGATCTAAATAAATCAAAAGAGCCAATTACAGAAGAAGCTATTTTTGTAGAAGGTGAGAAAGACGGAATATCTATTGAAATTGCCATGCAATATAATGCTGGATATTCATCAAACATTTTATCTTTCGCAAATAATATTAATACGTATGAAGGCGGAACACATGAATCTGGCTTTAAAACTGCCCTTACTCGTGTAATTAACGATTATGCAAGAAAAAATGGTTTACTAAAAGATTCAGAAACAAACTTGTCTGGTGACGATGTACGAGAAGGTTTAACTGCTATTGTTTCAGTAAAACATCCCGATCCTCAATTTGAAGGACAAACCAAAACAAAACTCGGTAACTCCGAAGTAAGCACTATTACTAATAGTTTGTTTGCTGAAGGTTTTGACCGATTTTTATTAGAAAACCCTCAAATTGCTAGAAAAATTGTGGATAAAGGGCTGATGGCTGCCCGTGCACGTGTAGCTGCGAAAAAAGCACGAGAATTAACTCGTCGTAAGTCAGCTTTAGAGGTATCTAGCTTACCAGGGAAATTAGCAGATTGTTCTTCCCGTATTCCAGCAGATAGCGAATTGTATATAGTTGAGGGTGACTCAGCAGGTGGATCAGCGAAATCAGGACGAGATCGTCACTATCAAGCTATTCTTCCATTACGAGGAAAAATATTAAACGTGGAAAAAGCACGTTTAGATAGAATACTTGGAAATGCAGAGATTCGTACTATGATTACAGCTTTAGGTACTGGCATTGGGGAAGAGTTTATTTTAGAAAAAGCTCGTTATCATAAAATCATTATCATGACCGATGCGGACGTAGATGGAGCTCATATTCGTACATTATTACTTACCTTCTTCTTCCGATTTATGAGACCATTGATTGAAGCAGGTTATGTGTATGCAGCACAACCACCTTTATATCAAGTGAAACAAGGAAAGCATGTAGAGTATTGCTATAATGATGAACAACTAAAAGAAATTTTAGATCGATTGCCTAAAACGTCTAAGCCAAACATTCAACGTTACAAAGGACTTGGAGAAATGGATGCAACTCAACTTTGGGAAACAACAATGGATCCAGAAAATCGTACATTGCTTCAAGTTAACTTGGATAATGCAATGGAGGCAGATGAAGTCTTCACACAGCTGATGGGCGAAGAGGTAGAGCCTCGTCGTCAGTTTATCGAAGACAATGCTGTATATGTGAAAAATTTAGATATTTAAGAATGTGTTTAACTGGAGGTCTTTAGGATGTCAGAAATACCGAATAAAGGTGTCAGAGGGATCAATATTAGTACAGAAATGAGAACATCCTTTCTTGACTATGCGATGAGCGTTATTGTATCCCGTGCATTACCTGACGTACGAGACGGGTTAAAGCCCGTACATCGTCGAATTTTATATGGGATGCAAGAACTAGGAAATACACCAGATAAGCCTCATAAAAAATCTGCTCGTATCGTAGGAGACGTAATGGGGAAATACCATCCACATGGTGACTCCTCCATTTATGATGCAATGGTTCGTATGGCGCAGGATTTTAGCTATCGATACATGCTGGTAGACGGCCATGGTAACTTTGGATCTGTCGATGGAGACGGAGCAGCAGCTATGCGATATACAGAATCACGTATGTCCAAAATTGCTTTAGAATTATTACGCGATATAAATAAAAATACGATTGATTATAAAGATAACTATGATGGTCAAGAAAAAGAGCCAGTTGTGTTACCAAGTAGATACCCAAATTTACTTGTAAATGGGGCTTCGGGAATTGCTGTAGGTATGGCAACTAACATCCCTTCTCACCATCTTGGGGAAGTAATAGACGGGGTTTTGGCTTTAACGGAAAACCCAGCCATCACTATTGAGGAATTAATGAATATTATTCCTGGTCCTGATTTCCCAACAGGCGGTATCATATTGGGCCGTAGCGGGATCCGTCGTGCTTATGAGACTGGGAAGGGCTCTATCCTAATCCGTGCGAAGGTCGAAATTGAACAAAAGCCTAGTGGGAAAGAAGTAATTATCGTTAAAGAAATTCCATATCAAGTAAATAAAGCTCGTCTAATTGAAAAAATAGCAGAGCTTGTACGTGATAAGAAAATTGATGGAATTACTCATTTGGCTGATGAATCAGATCGAAACGGAATGCGTATTGTTATTGAAGTTCGTAAGGATGCAAATTCTAACGTGCTCCTCAATAACTTATACAAACAAACCGCACTACAATCGAGCTTCGGTATTAATATGTTAGCGTTGGTGGACAACCAGCCTAAAGTGTTGAACCTAAAAGAAATGCTTTACTATTATCTAGAACATCAAAAAGTGGTAATCCGTCGTCGTACGCAGTTTGAATTGAACAAGGCTGAAGACCGCGCGCATATTCTAGAAGGTCTACGAATTGCATTAGATCATATTGATGAAATTATTAAGCTAATTCGTTCTTCTCAAACAGGAGAAATAGCAAAAAATGGCTTAATGGAGCAGTTCAATTTATCAGAACGACAAGCGCAAGCAATTCTGGATATGCGTTTACAACGTTTAACTGGATTAGAGCGCGATAAAATTGAAGATGAATATAAGGCATTAGTACAATTAATAGAGGAACTAAAATTCATCTTAGCTAATGAATATCGAGTAATTGAAATCATCCGTGAAGAAATCACGGAGATTAAAGATCGCTATGCAGATAAACGCCGTACGGAGATTGTTGCAGGAGGAGCAGAGGTCTTTGAAGATGAAGACTTAATACCTGTAGAAAATTCTGTGCTTACTTTAACAAATAAAGGGTATATTAAACGTTTACCTGCAAATACGTATAAGAGTCAAAAACGTGGTGGTCGTGGAGTACAAGGAATGGGAACTAATGAAGATGATTTCGTTGAGCATTTATTGTATACATCCACCCATGATACGATTCTATTCTTTACGAATAATGGTAAGGTATACCGTGCAAGAGGATTTGAAATTCCAGAGTATGGTCGAACAGCAAAAGGCCTGCCACTGGTTAATCTTCTAGGCATTGAGAAAAACGAGCATGTAACTGCGATGATCCCAATGGCTTCATTTGAAGAAGATAATTACTTAATCTTTACGACTAAGCATGGTGTAACAAAAAGAACACCAGTATCAGGTTTTGCACATATCCGTGCTAATGGTTTAATAGCTATCTCTTTACGTGAAGAGGATGAACTAATAGGAGTTCGTTTAACCAACGGTAAAAAAGAGATTATCATAGGTACACGCCAAGGTAAGCTAGTAAGATTCGAAGAAACAGATATACGTTCTATGGGCCGGACTGCTGGAGGAGTAAGAGGAATCCGTTTGAAGGATGACGATTACGTAGTAGGAATGGAAATTATAGAACCTGGACAAGAGATACTAGTGGTTACGGAGAATGGTTACGGTAAACGTACACCAGAATCTGAGTATAGATTGCAAACTAGAGGTGGTATGGGTGTAAAAACATGCCAAATCACTGATAAGAATGGACCTTTATGTGCCGTGAAGGCAGTAGATGGTTCTGAAGACTTGATGCTAATCACAATTAATGGCATGTTGATCCGTATGGATGTAAACGATATTTCTATGACAGGACGAAGTACTCAAGGTGTTCGTCTAATGAGATTATCTGGCAGCGAGTTAATTGCTACCGTAGCAAAAGTTGAAAAAGAAGAGGAAGAAGAAGTAATAGATGCTGAAATGGAAGAAGCAGCTGTTACTCCTGATGAAGATTCATCCTCAACAGAAGAAATAGAAGAAATAGAAGAAATAGAAGAAATAGAAGAATAAGTAAGTAAACTACCCTTAGACACTGTTTAAGGGTAGTTTTTTTTAGTTAGATAACTGTAGCTAAGTGAAAATACGATTTATATTAATTAGATAAACATAGAATTCGCATATACAAGAATCAATAGAATTTAGTATAATTAAGGAAAATAAAAGAAAAAGCAGGGTAACAAATGGAATATATCTTACAAAATCTAGAAGAGGTTAGAATTGGTAGTATAATAGCCGAAGATCTGTTTGTGAATACAAAGTCCCCAGTCGTGCGTAAAGATACAAAAGTCTCTAGGGAACATATTGAGGTACTAAGAGCATTTAACATTATTAAAGTACCCATCTCTGTTGAAAATATCTTTAATAGGTCAGAAGAAGAAATTCTCGAGTTAAACAATAAAAAACAAGTAGATGAGCAGAAAAATAGTAACTCCTTATCGAATAAAACAAACTTTAATACCTTATATAACCAAGCGGTAAATAACTTCTTTAAAGAGTTTACAGCATGGGAAACAGGAGTAAAGGTGGATGTAGCAAAACTAAGAAATATTGTTATGCCTTTAGTAGATCGTGCGATGCAGGAGAAACATATATTTTCTCTTTTAAATAGTTTTTCTTCTATGGATAAATATGTAGCTCACCATTCTATAGCAGTAGGCATATTATCGGGAGCTATTGCTAAAAAGCTTCGTTACGAGCCGGGTCTCATCAACCAAATAGCGACTGCAGGCTTATTAGCTGACGCTGGAATGGCTAAGGTAAACTATAAGATTAGAGATAAAAAGACGCCACTTACGGAAAATGAGTTTTCCGAAATCAAAAAACATACCATTTTTAGCTTCCAAGCTATTAAAGATAGTCCTTTATTGAAGCCGGAGATGAAACTAGCAATCTTTCAGCACCACGAAAGATTAGATGGAAGTGGTTATCCTAAAGGAGAAAGAATGAACAATATATCTCTATTCTCTCAGATTATAGCTGTGGCTGATGTTTATCATGCAATGACATCAGAACGTATATATCGGGCTAAAGCTTCCTCTTTTAAAGTGTTAGAGATGATTAAAGAAGAAGAGTTTGGTAAGTATAATATAGAAGTAGTCAATGCTCTCATCTCCCTTGTCTGTGATTTACCTATTTCCACAAAGGTGAGATTGTCAGATGGAGAACTGGCAGAGATTATCTTTATTCATAGAGATTCTCCAATGAGACCTATGATCCGTCTCCTGGAAACCGGCCATATAATTGATTTGGCAGGAAAGAGATCCTTGCATATTGAAAGTGTAATCAATTGATAAGATAATGAAGTACCCTTCTAAACTAAAGAAGTAACTCAAGCACTAGAACCTTTTTGAAATGGCTGTTATATAGAAGAATCACTTAGAACTTTTATAAGTGATTCTCATACTTTAAATAGTTCTAAAGTTTATTCTTAAAAAGTATTGACGAATAGGTTCAAAGGATGGTATAGTAATCAAGTTCTCATTTTTAATTCTTATTTGCAAAAAAAACAATTTGAATAAAGTTGTTGACAGAAAGATAAAAATTTGATATGATAATAAAGCTGTCGGAACAAACGACACAATGAACATTGAAAACTGAACATGCAAAACGTTAAGACATACAGCATCAACAAGCTTCGGCTTGATTGACGCAAAACAATTTTTGACATCATTTAATGATGATGCCAGCAAAACAAAATGAGCTTTTT
>NZ_JAMAWN010000025.1:0-56765 GCF_023713305.1 Psychrobacillus sp. MER TA 171
ACATCGTGTGGAGGTAATACACATGAATGGAGACAGTTATCGGATGAAAAACCGACAGAATTTGTTTTAAGCAAAAGTGTTCACTCTAAATTAGCAAAAAGTGTTCAATTCTACTTGACGGTTACATGGAGTAAGGATGACATAAATAAATATGTTGAAATAGCATATAATGATTTGAAAAGTCAGGGGAAAACTGGGAATCTAACATATGAAATAGGCGGGGAAAGGATAGATGTTTTTATTCATCCTGACGGTCAATTTGGTAGTGTATATGGAAGACATAAGTTTACGGTTGAGGATATTAGAAAAATGACCAAATAAGGAGGAAAATGATGTTCGAAATATGTTTTAAAATATTTGAAAATGAGAATGTTGAAGAAATGGAGCTAAACGGGGCAGATGGGTATTTTCAATTTATAATTGATAACGAAACCTACGGTATTATTATCCCAGAAGAGATTGATGAATTTTCAGTATCTATTTATTGGTGGGTTTATTATTTTTTAAAAGCGGTTTTAATTTTGAAAACCGAAAACTATGTTTTAATAAATGATATTGAAAAACCTAAAGTTTGGATTGAACTAAAAAAAGTAAAAAATATAGTAAGGATAAGTAAAGTAACTGCTGATAAACCTGAAGGAAGTGGAGCAATAGAAACGAAAGAAATGCCTAATTTAATTCATCAAGATTGGGAAGACAAACAAGTTACTTATGAGAACTTCAAAACTGAAGTAGTAAATAAAGCTAAGTTTTATGTCAATGAAATAAGAGTTTTAAACAACGAGAATAGAAAAGATATTTTGAATTTAGAGAGTTTGATAATGGAAATAGAAAAATAATTTGATATTGTATCCACTTTAATTGATGGTGTATTTAAAAATAAGATAGTCAATTAAATTAACGAGCTCGTACAAACTTATAAGTTTCTACGTAGTAGTATTAATGAAATACAAATTTATAATACCTAAAAACAAATAAACTTTAAAGCACTTGACGCTTATGGGCCACAAGTGCTTTTTTCGTTTTTGGATAGAAGTGAGTAGACACATTATACTATTATTAGTGTGCTAAGTATTAAATATCTATAGTTTGTGTACAGTATAATGTAAATCACACCGTTCCTCCATAGATACGAAGACAATTAATTAGCAACGGAAAAAGTGGATAGTAAATTGATCAGAACAAAGTTCCAAGTAAAACTGACAATATTGAAGATCTTATTGAAAGAATGCAAGATAATCAAAGAATCTTGAATAATAGAGCTGGAGATATATTCATTTTACCCATAAAAAAATAATGAAAGTTGAGGTTATATATAATGGTAGAAAAGTTAACAACGTCCATAGTGCTATATGGTAAAGTTGATTCCTTAGATTCAAATAAGTGGGGAGATTTTTATAACTATATATCTAATTTTATTAAGTCAATAGATTTGGTTCCAAACTATATGGCTGTTTCTAGAGAATCAGTTAAAAGTAGTAAAATTTCTTCTAGAATAAGAGTAGAAATGAATTTATTTAAGGCAATAGAAAATAAAGAAGAAATTTTATCGTTATCTTTATATAGCCTTCCGGAAGATTTCGAAACAGCTGCCTTTGATTATAATGCATATATATGTAGAACAAGTAGACTAAGTTATCCACATATAATAGTGACGTTACCTATTGAGATTTACGAAAAAATTGACTATAAAGAATTAATAGCGGGGCTGAAAAATTTTATAGAATTTAAAGATGGCGAAATATTTAATATGTCTAATTTGGAAAGTCCCCAATTATATGCCTCTAAAGCAAATGCTCCATCTTCATTTAGAACTTTAGATGTGAAGGTAAACTTATAATAACTTACTAAGTCATAGACAGAGAATATAGAAAGAACAGGGGATATTTATATTCTTCCACCTTAAATATCTGAATAGGAGTGATTAAGTTGCAAAACCATATTACAACCTCAATAGTTTTATATGGAAAAATAGATCAAACTTATTCAAATAACTGGAGTAAGTTTTACAATAATGCAAAAGAGTTTACAACCAAATTAGGATTTAGTCCAACTCATATTGGTATATACGGTCAATCATTTAAAACAGGGGAAATTAAGGATATAAATAAAATAGAGAATAAACTAGTTAAATCTTTAGAAAAGAATGAAGAAACTCTTGCCATTTCCATTTATTCTTTACCTGAGAATTTTAGTTCAGCTGCGTTTGATTATGAAGTATATATAAGTTTAGAAAACTTAGATGACAAACTCTATATGTTGATTGCTACATTTAAAGATGAAATATATAATTTTGTAGATGAAAGGGATTTTATTGAAGAATTTAGTAATTATATAAAGTTTGAGGCAGGGCAAATTTTTAAATTATCTAATCTCGAAAGTCCTCAGATTTATGCTTCTAAAGCAAATTCATTACAGACTTTTAAAACATTAGAAATACTAAAAGATTTTTCTTTAAAATGAAATTCATTGAAAACCGAGGGTCCTTTGAAAAGGGATACTCAAAAATAAATAATTCAACAAATACCTTGATTGGTTAAAACCCTTTCAAGGTTTTATTTTTATTGAAATGAAGTCAAGTATTCAATTGGTAAACAAATAAATAAATTTTTTGCAGTAGATATAGTGAATATGAATACAGCATTTAAATTAAGTGACTCACAATACAAATATTTAATTGACAAAGGAGTTGTAAAATATTGAGATTAGTTAACACCTACCTCTCAAAACATGACTTAAAGAAAGAAGAAATTGAAGTGATTTGCAATATTTTTAAGAAACAATATGATGAAAATATAGAAGTAAATAGCTATAAATATGATGATCGTAAATATTATGAAACTGATATTGATATAATTGACATAGAATTTCTAAAGGAGAGTATTTATAAAGAAATTGATAAGTTGATTAAGGTTCATGAAATGGTTATTCAATTAGTTAACCAAAATGTAGAAATAATTGTAGCTAATGATGATACTGATACGGAAATTCAAATATTTGAAAAAAATTGGAATGATATATCTGGATTTGGATTATTTATTACTTCAAGAAATATTCAAGATGTTGAACCCTATTATACTTCTGATACTTGTAACGCATATGTGAATTTTGAAAATGTTAGCTTTGGAGTAATGTTCGAATAATGTTTATTATGTAGAGACAGTTCTTCCACTTCCTTTTTGTAATCCTTAACAAAAAACATTAAAATATAGGATGAATGAATGATTTACTATCCTCCTCCATAACATTCATTACGAGTACTAAAGTCTACTCTTTCTTTTTTACCATTGGATATTAGCTGACCTTTTCCAGCATAATAGAGGAATAATTCATTATGGAAATGATGGTGCGCGTATAGTGAGGTGAGAAGAATGGCTGTGGGATTTAAAGTGAAATATTACTGGTATCAAGTCGGGCATGGTGATTTCTTACATTCTTTTTTCTATACAATAAGTTATCATTTAGAACAAAATGGATGGGGAACTGAATATCCTTTATTATTAAATGAACTTTATAACGGGAAACTTGATAATAAGAATATTGATAGCGCTATAAATGAATTAGAAGCAATTAAAAAGAAATTACAGGATTTTACCCCCTCACAAGTAATATGGAACATTGATGACTTGTCTAAAAGCCCGCCTTGGGCTGATAATATTAGTAAGGATATCACAAACTTATCTAATTATTTTATAACAAGTGAGAGTGAGGACTTAATTGATATTTTAATGAAAGCATTGGAGAAGGGTCAAAAAACTAATTCCGATGTTTATATAGAAAACTTGTAAATAATATACTTACACATGATGACCTTGAAATTAGATCAAGGTCATTTTCTTATTGTTTAGGTGATACGTAGATACTTCGTAGAGATAATTTGCAGCTAATATGTTTGATGAGTTAGAAAAATTATTAGATGAAAAGAATCCTATAATTTTATATTATGTTATGACGGCTATTAGCAAATTTGGGCAATAAAGATTAAGCTTGATATGACAAAGCTCAAATAACTCGGTCTAGTCGCATATGGCAACAACTCACGAAACGATTTCCTCGATGACTGGTGAAACGATGAAAAACGTGAACATCATAGCATGCGGAAACGTTGCGATTGCCTCCCACTCGGATTCCCGGACGCACAACACGTCTAAGTTTTGTGGCGATTGTTCTTCTTATTCTCTAATTTGATGTCTCTGATATTTACGTTAAGCATCATTGTATTCACCTCTTTCATCTTTTAATTTTGGTTTATTTATATTCATGTCTTTTATCGGGCATGACAGCACAGGGTAGCGCGACATGTCAGAACTAAGATGCGAGGGAAAACTATGGGACTCTACGCTTTAGGTTTTTTATTAATCAACACTTTATCGGATAATATAGAGGCAACGGGGTTTAAATGTGACGGGTCACTTATGTATCGTATATGAAAAAAACCCAAGGCATTATGCCAAGGGATTTTATTGATTTTTATTATTTTACATACGTAACATGACTACCAGTTCCACCAGCAATAGGTAGTTTAAAGGTATTTGTATTGGTGCCAATTTTCAGCTTAACATTAGTTTTGGTGGATATGTTAATCCCACGGACATTTACATATTTGTTTGATAGTTTACCATCACCAGTTATGACGTTTTGTGAGATGGTTCCTTCGTTATCAGTAGAGCGTATTGCAATAGCAGCAGGTACTACATACGTCTTGTCCTGTACATCCTGAATTTTATTTTTAGTAATTAAAAACTGAGTATTATGGGTGTTGATACTAATAGCATTAGCGAAGCTATTCTTCAAGGTATTTTCTTCTATTATTAAATCTTTCGTAAGCTTGGCACAGATTGCACCTGAGATACTGCTTCCTTCTTTCCCTGCATTTGTTAATTGGTTACCGCTTATCGTAAGACCACTGGAATAATCTGACGTTGATCCGGCAACAATAATGCCACAACCTTTGCCGATTCCTTCGATTTGGTTACATTTTGCCGTTGAGCGTTGTGTACCAAATATTCCTTTTTTGCCATCACCTGTCGCATTAACAAACGCTATACCGACTTTCGCGTTTCTTATTTTATTATGGTTAAACGTAATATTTTCTCCACCATGCGTGTCTAACGCTTCCCATAATGGGATATCTTCTATGGTGCTATTTGTTACCGAGCTGTCTTTGCTTCGTGGATATTGTTTCAGGTCACTTTTAGAACCTTTCCTAGAAAAGAACACGCCATATGCATTTCCGTCGGTTCCCGGAGCAATAGCTTTAATATGGCTCTTATCTACGTTGAAATTACTAACAGAGAAACCGCCAATGCCTGCATAGCCGATGTCCTCAATGTTTGTATTTGTAACAGTCACGTTGTCTGCAAATTCGGCTTTTATGCCGTAAAAACCGATGTCATGAATAAAGCTATCATGAATAACAATATTTTTAGCATAATTCGCTGAATTCGGGCCATTAATGTTTATTCCGATACCTTTTACACCAGCCTCTTTGTTGCCTGCGCCCTGTATTTCTAAACCGTATATCTTCACCCCGCTACCTATCGTTAGCAGTGTCATGTGCTTTTTATCATTATAAATTTTAGAACCATAACCAATAATAGTTGTATTATCAGGAACTTTTAATCCACTCACCTCAAACGAACTATCATATGGTAATACAACAATTTTACCTGCTCCGAGTTTCAATGCATTTTGTAGTTTTTCAGTCTTATTCGTAGTTTCTACAAGTACAACTTTGTCTTTATTACTATCTGAAATGCCAATTTCAAGTCCAAGTTTAGCCTTTTCTAATATTTCTTTTTCTAACGTATTGATACCAAGGGATTCTGCGTTCACTTTCACTTCTACACCGACAACAATGGTCAGGACCATAATTATTGCTAAAATACTGGTAAATAATACTCTCGATAATCTCATCATCATCGTCCTCTTTCATCTTTTAATTTGTGATTTATTTCTGCTCATACCTTTTATCGGTCTTATCGGTATAAAGTAGCTAATCAGACCATCTTTAGGTGTGATTAAAAAACTATTATTTTTTTGAAAAGTAGGTCTTAATTACTTGGACACAGACTATGTATCGGATTTTTAAACCACTTATTTACATAAAAACAAAAAAAAGTCCCGTCATAAATGGGACGTGTATTTTTATTTACCGCGAAGTTCCGCTTGTTGTACTAATCGTTTGGTAATCTCTCCACCGACAGAGCCGTTTATGGCGAGCTTTGCATCCGCATCGAGTGACACACCAAATTCAGATGCAATCTCCATCTTCAGGTTATCGATCGCTTGTCTTGCACCGGGAACAACCAGTTTGTTTGAGTTAGAATTAGCCATGTGATTTCTGTCTCATTTGCATGAATCATCAAGATGGAATACTACCTTGTTTTGTTCAGTATGTTCCATTTTTCTAGGATTATTCCTTATTTATCGAGGAAGGGATGGATTTTTTAGAGCAGGTCATTGAGGCTCAAAAGAAAGCGGGACTCATATGGTATTAAGGAAGAAAATGAAACAGCAGATCGCTTGGTAGAACAGGGACATGATATTGAAATGTGTAATGAAGAAGTAAACTGTGTGAATGGATACGGTATAAAAGAAGCATCAAATCCAGATTTTTTATTGAAGGAGAAGTTCTTGACTGTTATGCACCTATAATAGATACAAATGTTGATAGTATTCTTAGAAATTTAAGGTCAAAGCCAAAAACACAGACTGAGAGAAATTCTAAATCTAGATGATTTCACTCCTGAAAGAGCATCGAGGTTATTGATGGGATTCTAATAAAAGCTAACCCGAAAGGAGATTTAAAAAATTTAAAAGAATTATTAATTGTAAAAGAGGATAAAATCACAAGAATACTTGGAGGGTAAAGATGAATGGATTACGAATTGTTTTTAGAATCAAATTTAACAATTAGATCACTTGCAGAAATTATAGAAGGAATATTAAACGAATTGCCCAACGAAAAAGTAACCGTGCAGAATGATGAAGAGGAAATATACATTGGAATTAGTTATTTCTCGCTGGCATTTGAAAATGAGGATATATCTGATATTGCTTTTAAACATTATAATATCGATGTTAATGTAAGTATTAGAGTGCAATTATTTGGAAACAGCTTTTATGATGGCTTAAAAAATTGTTTAAAGTCATAGGTAAGCTTATGAAATTAGTTGAAGGAAATCTATTATTTTTAGAAAATGGATCAGATCAATTACTTAGAAAAGAAAATGGTCAATTAATTGTCAAAAATGATTTAGATCATTATCAAATAAAATACTTAACAAAAAGTTTGCTAAGTTTACTTGACCATTCATACGTTAAACATAACTTACCAAACTAAGATAATACTTGTTCTCTGTGAGATACCTTGTAGCGATGATTTTATGCAATATCAATATTAGATATTTAGCCCCTATTTCAAAAAGATTCTCGAGTATTTATATGCATATTACATTGAATGGCAATATGCTTTCAAGGTTTCTTTTAATTTATAATGAAGAAGTTGATTAAAATATACGTAAAGCCAGTTAATAGTTTTAAAGAAATTGAAAAAGATTTTACCGATGGTTTAAATACCCGAATAGACATGGCATATGGTCGCATACCTGATTTCATAATTACATATAACAATTGGAGCTTCAGAATTTGGAGTTATCTTAAGGATTATTCCTATAGGTAAATTTAGTATTTTCAGTCCCCGTAGTCTCCGCCTTTTCATCATCAATAGGCTCCTTAGCAACTCGGCCAGCTACTTTATTAAGAGGTTGTTGAGAATCTTCAAGCAGTATATGGAGGAAAATAATCTATGAGAGAAGAAAAAAGAAATCATAATACTGTATGGTATAGCTATGGAGAATACTCATTTAAAGTTAATATATTGGATAGTGGTAATGCTGTAGTTTGGGTTAACTTTAAAGGGTTCAATATAGCTTTCCCAATAATTATAAGAGAATTTTTATATGTTGTAGAAGAATTTAATTTAGATGTAATAGTCAATTCTGAATGGAACGGACATAAAGGTTTTGAAGTAAAACAAGAGGAAGTAGATTTTTTAATTGGTGAAATACTAAATTTTTGCCTTGAAAATAATCTTGATACTATGGATTTGGTTGAAGAATATTCAGCCAATGAGTGGTATGAATAATACTAAGTCTTCTGGTAAAAGTAACTTATTGAAAAACGTGTAAAGCAAATTAATAAGCAGATGAGTGATTTAACTAAACAAACTAAGTAATCTTTTATTAATGATCAAGATGGCACAAAAGGTATTTTAAGTTAATGTGGACGAGCTGTCTTAATGCTCCATTACCAAGTGGTTTCAGTAAATAGAGGAGGAAATTGAATGTACCAAAAAGTAGATACAGTATTATCTAAAAATAGCGCAGATAATTATTTTTATGACGATGAATTTATGTATGTGCAAGAATTGATGAGTGAGTTTACTAATATTGATTGGGAGAATTTAATTAGAGTATTAAAAGATAAAGATGATAAATATAAAATTAGATTGGCCTACAGTATAAATGAAGATAACGGAGTATATGGATTTAATTTATTATTAGATTTACTTAATGAGAGTGATGAAGTGGCTGAATATGCAATAGATTCTTTACGTTCTTTTGATGGAGAAGAATATAAAAAAATAATTGCTTCGAATAAGCAAATAAAGCCCAAAGTAGAAAGATTAATAAAAAATGCTAGTTTACCTAGTGAAAGGATTTTAGAAGCATTTTTACAACAAAACAAATTATAAAAATTCGCATATATTATTAAACTTAAAAATGTTACAAAATCACTTGATTTCCTAAAATTTAGAGGGAAGAAAGTATATAAACTAAGGATAGGATATTACATCATTACTGAATGTAATGTGCAATGAAAGAAGTATAAATGCTTAACAAATAATTATCCATTGAAAAGAGTGATTAAGATTAGAATTTTTGAAGAGTTTCTTACAATTGAGGAAGTTGATCGTTTTATTTCCAGCAATCCATTAAGCTTTATTTACGTATCCCATAGAGAATGCACGGTTTGTCATGCTCTTTTGCCACAAGTGAAGGTACTTATGGAAAAGTTTCCAGATATACAGCTAGCACAGGTTGATTCGGCTGAAGTGGAGGAGGTTGCAGAAAGGTTTATTGTTTTTTCAGTCCCTGCTATGCTTCTGTTCATAGAGGGAAAAGAATATTTGCGGGAAGCACGAATGGTCCATATGAGTCTTTTCGAAGAGAGATTACAAAAAATTTATGAAGGATATAAAAATGAAAGGTTATTCTAGTATGAGCTAGGAATAGCCTTTCATTTTTATCTAATAGGGAAATGAGATTGGTTCGTCGCAAGATAAACAACTCATCATTATAAAGCGTCTAAGAGCAAACCCATACTAGCATATATAATCACCGTAAAGTAAATAACAATCATATGGATTAATGAGAATTTAAACATTTTGTTTGCCCAGTCTTTCATATCCATTTTGCGTGTTCCGAATAAGCTTAATCCCAACCAAAATAGGCCTAAAACAAGTGAAACTAAAGTGAGACCTAAGCTAAGCGGGTAAAACAAAAAGCTAGATAGCACTAATAGAATTAAATAGAAATTTGTTTGGATATACGTGCGTCTTCCTGCTTTAACAACGGGAAGCATTGGAATGTTTGCAGCAGCATAATCATCCTTTTTTCGAATGGCGATAGCGTAAAAGTGAGGCATTTGCCATATTACCATAATTAAAAACAATGCCCAACACGCGGGGTGCCAAATATCAGGAGCGACAGCTGCCCAACCGATTAAAGGGGGCATTGCACCTGAGATGCTTCCAACTTCCGTGTTCCAGATGGTATGGCGCTTGGTCCACATGGTATAAGGAACTACATAAAAAAATACTCCCAAAAATCCAAGTAGGCTTGCTAATGGAGACGCCAAATATAATAAAATTAATCCAATTACTAATAATAGAATTGCAACTATTAACACTTTCTTAATCGATATAGCACCTGTTACGGTTGGACGTACCTTCGTACGAGCCATAATAGCATCGATATCGCGATCATAAATGTTATTAAACGAACCAGCGGCAGCAATAACGGCTGCTGTTCCTAAAAATGCAAAAACTACATTCCAAATATTATCTACAAAGCTGTACTGATAAGTATATAAAGCAAGCATTAAACCAGCAATCATTGGAATAAGATTAGATTTAATGATTCCTGTTTTAACTACTTGAGCCCATAACGTTTTTTGTGAGTGTTTAGTCATCGTATTTCATAGCTCCTTATTTATCCACTTGAACTAATATAACCTATATGATTAGCTAAAATCTATATATTAACTCTTTTTTATAATCATATTTGAACAATTTAGGTCTATTTCTACATATATAATAGTCGCATAGCAAAAACAGTCCTTCTGATTACAAAAAGGACTGTTTAAGTGAATTGATTTTAATGGGAAAAATGGAAATTTAATTAATCGATATTTACAATCACTACGATAATTGTTAAGACGAATACGGGCAGACCAACAATTACTGATAATATAGAGATAAAGTTCTTAATTTTACTATCCTCTTTTAAAAATTTCTCTGCAATTTTATAAATAATGACTCCAAGGAATCCACCAATAACATTTAAAATAATATCATCTATGTCCGTTGCTCCTAATGCAAAAACATATTGAAAAACTTCAATAAATAGGCTCAATAAGAAAATGGAACATAAAACCCTTGCAACGGATTTAGTACTGCTATGAAGACTCAGATAGATTCCTGCTGGGATGAACATTAAAACATTTCCCCAAATATTCATATCTACAATTCTTGTTCCGCCAATACCGTTATCCGCCATAATATAATTTTTTATAGAATGCAATGGAATGAAATTAACACTTCTAAAGCTATCTCTCCCTAAAAACACGATGTCAATTAACAAAAATAGGTAGAAAAATAATATGCCCCAATAAAATATATTTAAATACTTTTTCATTATGGTTTATCCCTTCACTCAATTACTTCTTACCCACTATACATTAAACTCTTTAAGAAAATGTAAGGCAAACTCTTAAGGAAATATTAAATAATGTAATTTATTTTCTTCCACCAAATAAATTATTTCCTCAATCTTCTAGATTGAATTTTGTCCTCAATAGTAGTTTTATCGAGTAACTTAACTCTTAAGGTTTTTGTAAGAAATAAGTAAGACAAAAGATATTTCTGAAGTTTAGTATAAATCATACAGTAGGGAGGAGGAAGGGGGTGTAATCATCCCAAAATCGTCCAAGTCAATTCTAGATAATTGGAACAATGCTATGTACGTAATAAATGGGGGTTAAAGAGGGTCATCAACAATTTGGTAATTATTTTAGCATGGGTTTGTGTAGAGGGCTGCAGATAAATGGTAGTTATTCAGAAAAGCGAGAGAACCTTGCGGAGAAGGAGCAGAACCTTGCGGAAACGAGCTAGAATCTTGCACAGACGTGAGAACCTTGCGAAGAAGGAGCAGAACCGTGCAGAAACGAGTTAGAACCTTGCGGAGACGGGAATAAACCTTGCGGAAACGAGCTAGAATCTTGCACAAACGAGATAACCTTGCGGAGATGGGATTAAACCTGGCGGAAACGAGCTAGAACCTTGCACAGACGGAGCAAAGCCTTGCCGTACTGAACTAGCCTGTGGTAAAAGCATGCTATTTAATAACCAATATTCACTTATACTGAAAATCATTTCATAAAAAGGAGTTAAAAAGATGATTAAACGAATTCTTGTAGTACTCATTTTAGTTAGTACTTGTCTTTCTTTCAGTCCTGTTTACGGGGCGGAAAATGGATATACACCATCAGGTATTCCTTTAAATAAGTTAGAGGAGGAAATCGATGGGTTTGTCTTAAATCATATTGGCCATTCAACACCTGGTGCTTCTATTGTAGTTGTAAAAGATGGAGATATTGTGTTTTCTAAAGGATACGGTTACGCAAACATTGAAAAAGAGATATTAGTAAATCCACAAAAAACGGTTTTTGAATATGGTTCTATTAGTAAATTGTTTGTATGGACAGCTGCAATGCAACTAGTCGAACAAGGAAAATTAGATTTAAATGAAGATATTACAACATACCTTCCTAAAGATTTTGTCTCCAAGTTAACGTATGAAAAGCCTATTACAATGAATCAAATCATGAGTCATACAGCGGGTTTTGAGGATTATTACTTTGATTTAATCATGTCTACCCCAGAGAGTGTAGATTCTTTAGAAGAAGTTTTAATCAGTAGGCAACCGAAGCAGATATATGAACCAGGTAGTACAATGGCATATTCAAATTATGCGACTGCTCTAGCGGGTTACGTCATTGAACGAATTGTAGAGCAAACTTTTTTAGATTATGAGATGGAACATATTTTTCTACCACTTTCCATGCACACCACATCAGGTGATCCAACTCTAGCGAAGTACACAGAACTTGAAAATAAAGCGAAAGGTTATATACCAAAAGAAAATAAGGAATTTACAGAAGGAAGTTGGTCATATGTTCCACTCTACCCGGCTGGTTCTGTAAATGGAACAGCTGAAGACTTAGCGAGATTTGCTGTCGCGCTAATGCCAACGAATTCTACTAGCAATCCACTTTTTTCAACTGAAGGCACTCTCGACAAAATGCTAACACAAAGCTATTCTCCACATAGTAATCTGCTCTCTAACGCACATGGCTTTTGGGAATATGATGGTAAAGTGAGAGGGGTAGGCCATGGAGGAAATACAGCTGCCTTTAGTTCAAATATGGTAATTGCACCGGATGAACATTTTGGAGTAGTTGTTTTAACAAATGCCTCAGCTGAAATGAATGTGACATCAGGAGTCATAGATTTACTTTTTGGTAAACCCGATGACATGACTCAAACACCAACAATTGAGATGCCAAGCTTTGATGAAATTGCTGGATTGTATGTTGCAGCTCGCCAATCACGTAGCACATACACGGAGTTTCTTGGTTTTCTACCACCCTTAAAAGTCGAAGCGGTATCAAAAGATAAAATAAATATAAGCCTTTATGGAATGGAAGGTACCTACACTCAAATCGATCCTTATTTATATACCCTTACATCTAGTGAGAATCCGATTGTGGGATATATTCTTTCAAAAGCTTATTTTGAGGTGGACGAATTCGGAGTAAAACGGCTCACCAATGGTCAGGTTGCTGATTATTTACCTTTAGAAGGGGATCGAAAGCTGCCATGGCTAATAATTAGTTTAGGCATAGTACTAATTAGTGTATTATATTTTATTTTCTCACCTATCATTTGGCTAATAAAATCATTAAAAAATCACAAGCAAAATATGCAGCCCTCAAAAGAAACAAAACTATTTTGGTTGATAAATTTAACTGGAAGCTTGTTAGTCATAAATAATATTGTTCTTGTTATTCGTACTATTGTTAGCTCCTCGATGCTTTATTTAGATGCGCTTCAGTTACACATTTACTTAAACTGGTTCCTTCTTTTTGTAGCAGTAATTCTTGTCATTTTAGATTTAGTTAATTGGAAATTAGTAAATTTGAAAAAAAGCCATAAATTTATACGAGTTTTCACAATATGGCTCATTGTATTATTAGTAGCCGTATTAATGAATTGGAATTTCTTTAATCTTCTATAAAAATAATTTTTGAACCAATAAGTATTGTACAGGATGGCTAGAAGATGTTATTAGGAGGAAAGATGTATAGTGGATAATAAGTTAAGTTATGCAAAAAAGCACCCCATTAAAAGTATAATACTGATTGAGATTAGTTTTTTACTAGTAGTTTTTATAGCGGGGGCGATTGCGACGATTAAACAATTAAGTTACAATTCTCCGATATTAATATCGTTCATACCAACTGCACTAGTATTAATCATTTATTTTACATGGAAAAGAAAATGGACCTATTTTGGTTTTAAACGAGTATTAATCAGAAAAAGCTGGTATTCGTATTTGCCTCTACTTCTTATTTTAATTGTATTATGCTTTCAAGGGTTTAGTTCCCAGCCTCTTGAAACAATTATATTCTTTGTTGGTTTTGCTATTCTAGTGGGTTTTGTGGAAGAAAGTATTTACAGAGGAATAATGATTAAAATATTATTGCCACTAGGTATGCTTCCAGCTATTCTAACTTCGAGCATATTATTTTCTGTTACCCACATGCTTAATTTGTTATCTGGACAAAGTTTAGGACAGACTGGACTTCAATTGATTTATTCTTTATTAATAGGAATAGTGCTTGCACAATTATTTATAAAAACAGAAAACATTTACCCTCTAATTTTGTTTCATGGCCTTCATAATCTGCTTCAATTTTTAGGAAACGGAGAATCCAGTGTCATTCTGGATACGACAGTGATTGGTATTTTAGTTATAGCTATTACTGTCTTAGCATTTTCTCTGCGGAAAAATAATACAGTAAAGAATGCTTTTATTCATGAAAGAATTTAAATGATTAAAGGCTATACATTTTGAACTAAACCCCGAATAGTGGCTGCTTTTAAAAGTAGACCAATTCGGGGGTTAATGTTTTTCATGGTGAATGTCGAGCTTCCGGATGGTTCATTGCTTCAAGAAGAGAAATAGCCTTTAGGAAAATAATCTTCACATAAGGTAAGTTAGTGCTTAGGATTTAATATGGCAAACATTTCATGGTCTTCCCATTTTTCGTTAATTTCTACACTTTTTTTTGCCAATCCCTCATTGTGAAAACCTACTTTTTCTAAAACTCGAATGGAGCCTGTATTATTTGGCATGACTCCGGCTTCTATTCTGTGTAAGTTGAGTGTCTCAAAAGCGTATTGAATAACTAGACGAGTAGCTTCAGTGGTATATCCTTTGCCATTATGCGCTTGATCCAAGGAATAGCCTAAAAGGGCGCTTTGACGAGGTCCGCGGACTACTTGAAATAGTGAGATAGAACCTATTAATACGTCGCCATCTACTTTAAAAATTCCAAACTGATATGCGGAATCCTTTGTCGAATTTTGTGCCCATTTTTCAATTAATTCTTTTTGAGTTTCTATAGTCCAGTAGTTTTCTGGAAGAGCTACGGAATAGTTTTGTAAAAATGCACGATTCCTGATTTCTAAATCTAGCAGTTCTTCCGCATCTGAAACAATAAACGGACGAATGTATATATTTAATGTTTTTAACATCTCATATCTCCTTCTCTAAGAAATAAATACAGTATATCATAGTGAATTATGGAGATAAATGGTTGAGGTTCTTTCGTTAAAATTGATATTCGCATTATTTCATTTTCTTTAATTAGCATGAGAATTATACATATCTAGTTTTCCAGAAAAGAGATGATTGCGATTGTCTAGAAAATCTTTCTTAATCGGTGTGTGCGATAGCACTGATCTCAATTAGTTGCTCAGGGAAAGCCAAGTAAGTCACGCCGATACAACTGCCGGCTGGACGATGTTCTCCGATATATTCTTTGAACATTTCTATGACTTGAGTAAAATGTGATTGAGGATTTGTTAGGTAGAGCTCCACATAAGCGAGATTAGATTTTGTTACACCAAACCCCTGAAGAACAAGGTCTAGATTTTCAAGTGTCTGACGGGTCTGCACCTCAATATCTTCCTCTCCAACGAATACGCCCTCTTGATTGTGTGAAAATTGTCCTGAAATGTATATGGTATTGTTAACGCTATAACCTTGTGTAATCCCGTGATCCCAGAGATTATGATTGTATGTTTTTATATTATTCATTATTTTCTCTCCTTTATTTCAAAGTAAAGTAAGTATAAAATGAATAAAAAGAAAAAAATAGTACGCACATTCTTGGTAGTTACTATCAGAAAGGATAGTGTCAAATGAGTATGGAGGAATATAAAGAGAAAGGGAATATTCAAGAGACATCTTTTGGTTACACCTTGTCGGTAGTAGGTGGAAAATGGAAAATGCTAATTCTTTATCTGTTAGCTGAAAATCAACCAGTTCGCTTTAATGATATGAAAAGACAAATAGGTGCTATCACCTTTAAAACATTGAGCTCACATCTTAAAGAGCTAGAAGCAGATGGTATCGTTAAACGGAAAGAGTACCCACAAATACCTCCAAAAGTAGAGTATAGTCTTACACCTAAAGCAGATACTTTATTACCTATTTTGGAACAGCTATGTGAGTGGGGAGAAAAAAATCGCAATAATTAATAGTTTATGAGAATACGAGGGATTTCTGTTACTAAAAGCTACGACTAAGGCTGGGGGGATTTTATGGGATGGATCGTATTGCTGTTTATAGGTTTTATTTGGATTATATTGTTCCAACGCAACAAAACCTCATATAAATTTGGTATTACTCCAAAAACATTAGAATTAAAGCAAATTAAAGGATTAAAAAAGCTAAATGATACCCTGGAGCAAACCCTTAATAGCAGTTTTATGGAAAATGTAGAAGTGAGGGTAAGGAAAAATAATAGATTAAAAGAAAATGAATATGAGTGGCGTCTCCTAGATTTAAAACGTTATTTTATTATGACTGCTCTGTTAAGGGAGTCGCCAATGTTTAGTGAAAAAGTGGATGAATTATGGCATGAGATGCTTATGTTTACCCGTGAGTATGATAATTTTTCAGTAAATTATTTAGGTGCAAAGCTGCATCATAGTCCAAATATAAAGATAGAACCCAATCCAAATTTACGTGGTTTTTTTGATTGGGTGTATGCAGAGCTATTTTTTATAAGACGCGAGAATAGCCATCTGTACAAGGGCTTTTTTAAAAATCCTGTTCATCCATCGGTTATGGAAGACTTTAAAAATTTATCAGAAAATGAATTAATCGATATTTACTTTAAACGCGATTCGAAATATATGAAGACTGTACTTGCGCTTATTACTTCGATGAAAAATACCGTGCATGGAGTAAGAGATTACGAAAAAAAGATTATACATAAAAAATTGAAACAAGGAAAAGCTCATCAAAACTTCAACGCAATGCTCCTTCCTTTCTTGTCGGTTTCATATTTCCATTATAATGATTTTTCAAGTTACATGAAAATAAGCAACAGTGACAATTTATCGAATAACACAAGTTGCGGCTCGGCAAGCTCCTGTAGCTCTTGCTCTTCAGATAGTTCCTGCTCAAGCTGTGGTGGAGGAGATTAATAAGGAGGCTGGAATAGAGCCAGTCATTAAATAAAAGGAGGTGAAATCAGAAACTTGATTTCATCTCTTTACTTTTTTGTAAGGTAACTGATTTCTCATAAAAACTCACTGTTATTGTTTGAAGCGGAGGCGGCATTTCCTGGTCGAACAGCGAACTGAAAGCCTAAGCAGTAGCATAGGAGTCTTATCATAAGAGTGAGAGGTAAAGCATACTAATTAAATGTGAAGTCAGAGTAGTTTCGTTTATTAAACGAGCTGTCATTATTTTAGTAATGGAGTTTTGGAAAGCGTTTTCGTTAATTTGTAAGAAAATTCTTTATTTTCTATTAATCTAGGATTATAATTCTATTTGAAAGCGGTTTCACCTTCTAATTATTGCTTTTTTTTTATATTATTTAGAAACCGGTTTCCTTAATGTATCAAGTAGCTTAGTTTTTATGATGAGGACAATATGGGAGGTGCATGATACAAAAATAATAACTTTCATTATTTTTGTTGAAGAATTACAACCTGTAAGAAACATTGATCAAAAAAATGTAGGGGGAATCATTTTGAGAAGTTTGAAAAAAATAAGTGCATTGGGCTTGTCGACCGTTCTTGCATTATCATTGGCAGCTTGTAGTGGAACTGAAAAGGAATCGTCTGGTAATGAAAAAGGCGGAGGTTCACAAGAACAAATTACATTAAACTTTTGGACTTTTGGAGCTACTGGTTATGAAGACTTGGCGAAAGCCTATGAAGAGGAAAACCCTAATGTGAAAGTAAAAGTAAGAGCTGCTGAAACTGCAGAGCACCATGATGCGTTATTTACCGCATTATCGGCAGGAAGCGGAGCTCCAGATATAACGATGCTAGAGATTGATCAATTGGATCGCTTTAAAGCAGCACAAGACCAGTTCGAAAACCTTTATGATCTTGGTGCAAAAGATATTCAAGATCAATACTTAGATTGGAAATGGAACACAGGTGAAAACAATGCTGGTGATTTCTTAATCGGCTTACCAACGGATATTGGTCCAAAAGCTTTATACTACCGTACAGATGTATTTGAAGAGGCTGGCTTACCAACAGATCCTGAAGAAGTGGCTAAACTTATCAGTTCTCCAGAAGCATTTGAAGAAGCAGGTATACAGGTGAAGGAAGAGACCGGTAAACCATTCATCGATAGTATAGAAATGGCATTCAGAGCTTATTTAGATGCAGCACAAGAAACCTTTCTTAATGCAGAAGGAGAATTATTAATTGAGCAAGAGGGAAATGCGGTTAAAGAGGCATACGATTATGCTGTAAAGCTTAATGAGCTTGGAATTGTCGGAAAATTTGAAATGTGGTCGCCTGAGTGGGCGAATGCTGTAAATAAGGGGGAATTTGCAGCTGAATTAGGAGCTGGCTGGTTAAAAGGTTGGATGGAAGGCAATGCACCAGAGGCTGTCGGCAAATGGAGAGTAGCGACATTACCAACGGAATTTGCTGCAAACTGGGGCGGTTCTTTTATCTCCATTCCAAAAGAAACTAAAAATGCAGATGAAGCTTATAAATTTGCAGAGTGGTTAATCTCTCCTGACAATCAAATAAAATCATTCCAATCAAAAGGATTATTCCCATCTGCTCCGTCTGTTTACGAAATGGATTCCTTCAAAAACAATGAAGATGAGTTCTTTGGTGGCCAATCAACAGCACCAGTATTTGCTCAAGCAGCACAAGACATCAATGGAGCGGTGTATAAAGGAGAAAAATACTTCCCGGTTTATCAGGAAGTACTGAATGCCTTAAAGGATGTTCAAGCTAAAGGGGCAGATCCAGAAAAAGAGTGGGCTGCAGCAGTTAAGCGTGCAAAGGATTTAATGAATCGCTAGTAAAGAGAATAATAGATTTGAAGGTGGATGAGGAGTTGAATGAGCTTCCATTCCACCTTTCATAGGACATGAGGTGAGTATATGAGTGCTGTAAGTAATAAGGAAAAGGTAAGAAAAAAAAGGTACATGTCCGAAGCAAAAAAAGATATGGCTTCAGGTTATTTATATATTGCACCTTTCTTTATTATTTTTGCTATTATTGGGTTATATCCAGCATTATTTAGTATTTATCTAGGTTTTCAAAAGTGGAATGGATTAAGTCCTATGACTTTTGTTGGTTTAGCAAATTTTAAAATAGTATTAACAGATCCTCTTTTTTGGAAATCAGTATACAACACAATTGTCATGGGAATTATGGGAACCGCCCCTCAATTAGTGTTTGGAATCATTTTTGCCTATTTATTAAATCTGGCATTTTTAAAGTTTAGAAATTTCTTTCGCGTAACAATTTTTATGCCGTATATTACTTCCATGGTGGCTGTAGCTCTTATTTTTAGTGTATTGTTTAGCGATCATGAATCTTCTTTAGCCAATTATGTATTAAGTTTGGCGGGGCTGGATCCTGTGAGCTGGAGCAGCTCTGAGTGGGGAACGAAGATTGCCATTTCGATTATGGTATTTTGGCGGTGGGTAGGGTATAACACCATTATCTATCTTGCTGGTATTCAAAGTATCCCAAGCTATTTGTACGAAGCAGCAACGATCGATGGAGCAAATAAATTTCAACAGCTTATATACATTACCATACCGATGCTGAAGCCATTTATCATTTTAACGGTCTTCACTTCAACTGTAGGAGCTCTGCAGTTATTTTCTGAACCAACCATCTTTTTAGGAACTAGTGCTTTTACAAGAGACGAAGCGATGACAATTGTTATGTATTTGTACCGGGACGCTTTTAAACTCCAATCTTTTGGGACGGCATCGGCTACAGCTATCATATTATTAGTATTGATAACCGTTTTTGCTACGATCAATACATTATTAACCTCAGGCATTGGTAGGAAGAAAAGAGGTAGAAACTAGTGAATAAATCGGAAAAAGGAAGAAAACCGTCCTTTAGTAAAATCCTTTCTTATGTACTTTTGTCCATTGCATCCCTACTTTCGTTGTTTCCGTTTTACTGGATGTTTGTAATGGCAACAAGCCCTAGCTCTGCTTACAATTCCATTCCACCAACGATTACACCTGGGAGCTTATTAATAGAGAATTTTAAAAAGGTCCTGGATAAAATTGATTTCTTTCAAGCCATGTGGAACTCACTGATTGTTTGTTCAATTGTCACCGTTGTCGTTTTGTTTATCAGTTCATTAGCTGGCTTTGCCTTTGCGAAGTTTAAGTTTCGAGGTAAAAATATACTTTTTACTGCTATCCTCTTAACGATGATTATACCGCCTCAATTAGGGTTAATTCCACAATATTTCCTAATTTCTAAGGCAGGACTACTGGATACGTTACCAGGTGTGATGGTATTGTTCTTCCTTAATCCTCTGGGTATCTTCCTGATGAGACAATATATTAGTCAATCTGTCCCAGATGAGCTAATTGAAGCGGCAAAATTAGACGGATGCTCCAACTTTAAAATTTATCGTAGTATTGTACTTCCCATTATACTTCCGGCATTTGCAACTTTAGGAATTATTGTATTTTCGGCTGCATGGGGCGAATTTTTATGGCAATTTACAGTTTTAAGAGATCCGGAGATGTATACGATTCAAGTTGCTTTAGCCCAATTAAGTAATACACAAAATGCAGACTTTGGCATGATCTTATCGGGTGTCTTTTGGGCAACTATCCCACTTTTGATTGTTTTCCTATTGTTTAACCGCTTATTTATATCAAGTATTACAGAAGGCTCTGTGAAATAAAGTAACGTGTAATAGAAGGGATAAGAGATGAATTTAACTATAAAAGATATCGCACAAATGGCAGGTGTCTCCCCAGGCACTGTTTCAAAGGTCATCAATAACTATGAAGGCATTAGTGACAAAACAAAGAAACAAGTGATGGATGTCATTAACCAAAAGGGGTATGAACCTAATTTTTCGGCAAGAACTCTGGCAACAAAAAGATCAAATCTTATTGGGCTGATCTATGCTGGAAAGATTAATGTGGAAATGACACATCCTTATTTTAATGAGGTTATTTCAGCATTTAAAAAGAATATAGGTCTACTAGGCTATGATATTATCATGTTTTCCAATGAACGCTTTCAAATGGGGCAAGGCAGCTATTTAGCACGATGTCGACATTTTCAAGTGGATGGTTGTATCGTAATTGCCGGTGAGGAAGTGGAAGAGGCTATCTATGATGTAGCAAAGGAAGGAATTCCATGTATCGGTATAGATATTGAGTTAAAAGGTCCGAAATCTAGCTACATCATGACAGATAATGTGGATTTATCAAGAAAAGTAGTAGAATTTTTTTATCTACATTCCGTTAGAAAGATTGGTTATATAGGTGGGAAATGGGATTCTGCGATTTCTCGTTATCGGAAACAGGGTTTCTATGAAGCTATGCATCAATTTGGTCTAGAATTACGCGAAGAGTGGATTGAGTATGGTGACTTTCATGAAGAAAGCGGATATGAGGCGATGAAAAAAATACTGCAATGTAAAGAGCATCCAGAAGCTGTCTTTGCTACATCTGACCTGATGGCTTTAGGTGCTTTAAGAGCGATAAAGGAAGAGGGGCTAAGTGTACCGCAAGATATTCAAATTGTCGGGTGTGATGACATTGTGGCTTGTCGTTATAGTGAGCCAAAACTTACGACAGTAAAGCAGGATAAAGAAAAGTTCGGGAAATTATCCGCTTATATGTTAAATGATTTGATAAATGGAGAGACACAATTAAAGCCAGTGTTGATCGACTCCGAGTTGATGATAAGGGAGTCGTGCGGAACGAACAGGGTTGATAGGAGGTAATTTTGTGAATTACTATGCTGTTTTTGATGTTGGAGGTTCTTCTATCAAATATGCCCTTATGAATGATTTAGGAGAGTTTATTGAAAAGTCATTTGCTCCCACTCCTGAAGCTAGTCTTAAGCTGTTTGTGGATACGGTGGAATCTATCGTAAAGGATTTCCGAAAAAAATACGAACTAAAGGGAATAGCTATAAGTGTACCTGGTGCTGTCAATGTAGAGACCGGATATATAGGGGGAGTCACAGCACTTCCATATATCCACGGACCGAGTATTAAGGAGCTTCTACAGGACCGGACACATATACGGGTTGAAATTGAAAATGACGCTAATTGCGCGGGGTTAGCAGAAGGATGGATCGGTGCTGCAAAGAATATTAAGGATTACCTATGTATCGTGATTGGGACCGGTATCGGAGGAGCTATAGTTCTTGATAAAAAAATTAGACATGGCAAGAACCGTTTTGCTGGAGAATTTGGTTATATGATCATGGAGGACTATTTAGAGGAACCAATAGGGAAAACGTGGAGTACTTTAGCTGCAACTGGTGGATTGATAAACCAAGTGGCAATACGCGAAGGAATGGAACCGAATGCCCTTACAGGTGAAAAAGTGTATGAATTGGCTGAAGACGGTAACAAAGAGATACAAAATGAAATAGAAAAATTTGTGAAACGATTAGCAGTAGGAATTTATAATTTACAGTATGTAATTGACCCAGAAAAAATCTTGATAGGTGGAGCCATCAGCACGCGAGAGGGTTTCATTGAACAAATCAATGAAACCTTAAATCAAATGAAACATGATAAGGATAGTTTAACTATTCAAGTAGAAAGATGTCAGTTTGGAAATGATTCTAATTTAATCGGAGCTTTGTATCATTTCATACAGAGACAGTCGATGCATGGAGAATAGCTAGGAGGGTGAAATCGATGATACATCAAACGCTTAAACCGTTTCCGAAGAATTTCTTATGGGGAGCAGCATCTGCAGCCTATCAAGTGGAGGGTGCTTGGAATGAGGATGGAAAAGGTGTTTCAAACTGGGATATGTTTGTTCGTATACCTGGTAAGACATTTAAAGGAACAAACGGTGATGTGGCAGTAGATCACTACCATCGTTATAAGGAAGATGTTCGCTTGATGGCAGAAATGGGAATGAAAACCTATCGATTTTCTGTTGCTTGGACACGTATTTTTCCAAAAGGCAGAGGAGAAGTTAATCAAAAGGGCTTGGAGTTTTATAATCAATTAATTAATGAATTAAAGGTTAATAACATAGAGCCGATTTTGACATTGTATCATTGGGATTTGCCACAGGCCCTTCAGGATGAGTACGGAGGCTGGGAGTCTAGGAGGATTATTGAGGACTTTACGAATTACAGTATAGAATTATTTAAACACTTTGGTGACCGAGTGAAATATTGGGTTAGCTTAAATGAGCAGAATATATTTACAAGCCACGGATACCAAATGGGGACACATCCTCCAGGTATGAATGATGAAAAACTATTTTATCAAGTCAATCACCATGCAAACTTAGCAAATGCTAGTGTGATCAAAGAATTTCATAAATATGTTCCCGAGGGGAAAATCGGTCCAAGCTTTGCCTACTCACCAGCTTATGCCGCGTCTTCTAGCCCAAAGGATATTATAGCTGCTGAAAATGCCGAGGAGCTAAATAGTCATTGGTGGATGGATACATATATATGGGGTAGGTATCCAGAGGTAGCATGGAATTACTTAGAGAAAAAAGGGCTCTCTCCCACTATTGAAGAAGGGGATCTTGAGTTATTAAAAGAAGGTAAGCCAGACTTTATTGGTTTAAATTACTATCAAACAACAACTTTTGAAGAAAACCCTTTAGTAGGCGGTGTTGGATCATCGGAAATGAATACCACTGGTGAAAAAGGAACGTCGAAAGATACTGGCATACCGGGATTATATAAAACAATTGCCAATCCAAACTTAGAACGCACTAACTGGGATTGGAATATTGATCCGGAAGGGCTGAGAATTGCCCTACGTAGAATGACTAATCGTTATGGTCTTCCTATTCTGATAAGTGAAAATGGGTTAGGAGAATACGATAAGGTAGAAGCGGAAGAAGTGATTCAAGATGATTATCGGATTGAATATTTGCGTTCTCATATTATTGCCATTCAGGAGGCAGTTTCCGATGGCTCCGATGTTCTAGGTTATTGCATTTGGTCCTTCACAGATTTGTTAAGTTGGCTAAACGGCTTCCAAAAACGTTACGGGTTAGTTTATGTAAATCAGCATGAAGAGGGAGAACATGATTTAAAGCGCATTAAGAAGAATAGCTATTATTGGTACAAGAAAGTCATCGAATCGAATGGAACCAACTTGTAGTATGAAGAGTTCTTAAGATTAAGCAAAGTCCGTTTATTTTGAAACACCCCGTAAATGTTAGACTTGAAACTAACATTTTCGGGGTGTTTTATATGGCGTACAGCAGAAGCATATAGTTTACTTGAAACAAAAAACTGGCTTAAGCTCCATAATGCAGAACTTAAGCCAGCCAATTAGCTGTATAGAGAATCTCTTTATAGTCAATGAATCTACTACATAGAGATTAGTTATAAACTAAAATTTAACCTTCTAGTGTTAACACGCCATCTTCCATACGGTACACTTTGTCACAAAACTCTAGCATACGCTCATCATGCGTTACCATTACAGCAGCCTTATTACGTTCTTTGACCTCTTTGCGAATTTGTTTTACTACTTCAAATGCGCGGTTAGAGTCTAAGCTCGCTGTCGGTTCATCTGCCAGGATGATGTTTGAGTTGTTAACAAACGAGCGGGCAATTGCTACACGTTGGCGTTCCCCACCAGATAATTCGTTTGGAAACTTGGATAATTTTGAACCTAATCCTAGGTCGTTTAGCAACTCTTTAGCAAATGCTTTTTCTGCTGGAGTTACCTTTCCTTTCATTTTACAAACAAGTAGCAACTGATCGAGCACGTTTAAATACGGAATTAAGTTCGATGTTTGTAAGATGAAACCTATATCCGTTAGGCGGAATGCTGAAAGATCTTTTTCTTTCATGTTACCAACGTTTGTACCACCTACTAATACTTCCCCTTTAGTAGGCTGAAGTAGAGCACCGGCAATTGATAATAATGTACTTTTCCCTGAACCAGAAGGGCCGATAATGGCGATGAAGTCACCAGGTGCAACTGTTAACGAAACATTTTTTAAAGCGTCAACAGTTGAATCGCCTTCTTTAAATGATTTTGTTACATTGTTTAATACTAAACCTGTCATTTATTCCACTCTCCCAATCGCTGTTAATGGATCGATTTTCGTTACTTGACGTGCGGAAATAACGGAACCTAAAACAGAAACAATTAAAAGAACTACTCCATAGATCAATACCATATTAAAATCTAAGTTGAATGGCATGTCTTCTGGGAAGACTAATGCTGTCAAATAAGTCAATCCGATACCCGCGATAATGCTAACTAACGATAAAACAAATACTTGTGTGACGATTGAATTTTTAATAAATCGGTTTGAAGCACCAATTGCTTTCATAACACCGAACTGCTGCGTTTTTTGTAAAATGAATACATAGAAGAATACAGCAATAATAACTGCAGAGATGGCAAATAAGAAGGCAAGCATCATGTAAATAGTGGCACTTTCTTCTTTATAACCAGGCATTCCCATTACCGCTTCTGATTTCGTGAACGTTTCAATTAAGTCATAGTCATTAGTGATCTGGTCAGCTTCCATTGAAGTTCCTTGTAAAGCAATCATCGTTACAGGATCTTCTAAACCATTATTAGAACCAGGTGCTGCAAAGGCATAAGATTGCCAAGTTGCAACATCAACAAAGACTGTAGGTAAATGGTTAAATGTTTCGCCAGTTGTAAATCCTACTATGTTTAATTTGATGTCTGAACTAGTTACTACAATCGTATCGCCAATTTCATATCCTTTTTTCTGTAGAGATTCATCAATTAGTACACCGAATGGATCATTTGGATCTAATTGCTTACCTTCTACAACTTTTGGTTCGATAAATTTGCCAGGATCAACCCCGATAAAGGCAACATCATGTTTTTCTTTAGTGTTGGAAGTAGCTTCATTTTGAATAATAATTGTAGATTGTCCAAATTTTGCAGCTTCCTTAACACCGTATTTACCCTCAATGTCTTCTGCGATTGCTCCAGACACCTTCGTTTTCATCATCGTTCCCTCAGAGCCCTCTTCATATATGAAAAGATCTCCATCGATATTTTTCATCGTTGCAGCAGCTAATGTGGATAATCCATTACCTAAGCCTGATAAAATAAAAACAAGCCATGCAATTAGCATAATGATTGTGCCAATCATTGCAAAACGTGTTTTGGAATGTTTCATTTCTTTTATTGCTAAAAACATTCTATGTTCCTCCTCTTATATATGTTATTTGACGATAGATTTCTCTATGGTTCTGACTACTTGAAGAACAGATCATAAGAAAACACATTAACTCAATCCAATAAAACTATATTAAAATAACAAAAGTTTGCAAAAAAAATAAATATAGCTTTTTTGAGGTTGAATAATATGTCCCTCCTATACGCCTCGATTTACAGTATAAATCACTAATATGAACTTTAGCTAAACTTTTTAAAAATTTTTTTCGGTTGTTTTTTGTGTAAAAGATATATTTTAATAGTAATTCGTTATATTAATATTATTTTGATGTGAAAGTGTAATTTACTTATATCCTGGAGACCAGACTAGCGGTTTGTTGTTCACTAAGTATTGCACCCCATTAATCTTTTTACTATTTTAAATCTTTTTACATTTTTTGCGGTGAAAATAATTCCCAATATATTCTATTGACCATTTAAATTAATCTTGTTATTATTCTCCTATTGTTTTTAAAAGAATAGATATACCTTGTATAATTTCAAGAATACGGCTTGAAAGTTTCTACTAGCTACCAGTAAATAGCTTGTCTACAAGGAATGGGAAATTAATGATGTTTTTTATTCCATTTTTTGTAGAAAAGCTTTGACCTAATAGTGGTCAAAGCTTTTTTTATATCAAATGGATAATAAAATGAATTGGTTGGAAAACTAACTTCTAAGTCATTCCCTTTCACTTTTTAATTATAGGAAATAGGAGATTACAACATGAGAAACTTTTTTAAATTCACAGAACGGAACACTTCCTATAAGCAGGAATCACTCGCAGGGATAACGACCTTCCTATCGATCGCTTACATATTAGTCGTGAATCCAATTATTCTAAGTCAATCTGGGATGGATAGTGGGGCTGTATTCACGGCTACGGCTCTTACTGCAATCATTGGATCACTACTTATTGGTCTACTTGCTAACTATCCAATCGCAATTGCACCGAGTATGGGTTTGAATTCATTTTTTACTTTTTCTGTCTGTATTGGAATGGGAGTAGAATGGCAAGTCGCTTTGACAGGTGTCTTTGTTGCAGGAATCATTTTTATGCTATTAAGTTTAATGAAAATCCGAGAAAAAATTATTAATATCATTCCTTTGGATTTAAAATATGCGATTGCTTCTGGAATTGGATTCTTCATCACATTTATTGGATTAAAAAATGGAGGAATTATTACTGGCAATCCAGATACATTTGTTTCCATCGGTGATTTAACTTCACCGATGACCGTATTAGCCATCATTGGCCTAATTCTAACGATCGTTATGTTAGTTCGTGGAATAAAGGGCGGCATTTTTTACGGAATGGTCATTACAACGATTATTGGTATGATTTTTGGATTAATTAAAGTTCCCTCATCGATCATTGGAAGTATACCAAGTATTGAGCCAACATTTGGTGTTGTGTTTTATCATTTAGATGAGATTTTTACACCAGAGATACTGACAGTTATTTTCACATTTTTAATCGTTGCCTTTTTTGATACAGCTGGTGCACTTATTGCACTTACTAGTCAGGCAGGAATGATGAAGGGTAATACAATTCCAGATATCGGAAAAGGTTTACTTGCGGATTCTTCTGCTGGTGCAATTGGCGCTATTTTAGGTACATCGACGCCTGCTACGAGTGTGGAATCTTCCGCTGGTATAGCTGTCGGGGGAAGAACAGGCTTTACGTCTGTCGTTATAGCAGCTTGTTTTGTCATTGCGTTATTCTTTTCACCACTGGTTGCCGTTATTTCAGTCGAAGTAACAGCAGCTGCATTAATCATTGTAGGTGCCCTAATGGCCATGGAGATCAGTAAAATAAACTGGTCTAAATTAGAAATTGTCATTCCATCGTTTTTAACAATTATTATGATGCCTCTTACATCAAGTGTGGCAATCGGGATTGGATTAGGTTTTATTCTATATCCAATATGTCTAGTCGCACAAAAGCGCTATAAAGAAGTTCATCCAATTATGTATGTACTTTGCTTGTTATTCATTTTATACTTTGCTTTTATCGTATAGGAAGAGAACCAAAGCTCTGTGAAGAATACAGCATTAGGGTAATTAAATTAATGAGAGTAAACTATAAGAGACGTAGGTTAGTTCAGCTAATCTATGTCTTTTTTATCTCATAAATAACTTAGAAACCTTGCTAGCCCACACACTACTATCCGTACCTTACGAATGCTAATCACACTTAAATCTTGTATTAGTTAGGAATGTGTTATTGTATTATAAATAATAAAACTAATGCCTCGATAAAAATTTATACTTTAAAGATGAAGGAGAATTATATGAGCTGGAGCAAATTGAAGAAAAACTTGGAGAGCTATCTCTGCCCTGCATTATATGGAAGGATTGAATACAGTGCTAGTAGCTATCGTTATTTATCTGACAAATCAGGAACTTGTTATATTACGGTAGATAGAAAGAATGTACTGAATATGAGTGATAAAACAAGTTTAATTAAATGGTATCTAACTGAGCAGGAAATTAAGAATGATGCCACTATCCAAATTCCTATCAGCAATGAGGAAATAGAAGCGGTAAGAAAAGAAAGTAATGGTATGATTCCGGATGAACGTCTACAAGTAATTGCAAGGAGTAGAAAATTATCCGAATACGCAAAGGAGCTTATGTCAGCACAGTCCTCATTGAGTAAATCAAATTTTGTAGTTGTAGCCAATCAGTTTTTATCCACTTCTATAGAAGAAAGCATAGAGAGTAATAATATATTATTGAATGTTCTTGCTTTGGTAGACAGACGACTTGGTAAAAAACGAATTTTAAACATGTCGGAGAAGATGAAGTTAAAACACCCAATAGTGCAGTATTTTTATCAATTACGGCTTAGTACGTTGTGATAATAAATAATGTGATAGCATGCAACAAGCAATCTTGGGGTACTGAATAATAGTTGAGTTTATTAATTTACATTTTCATTTCTACTAACTTATGTTCTTTTATCGTATTTAGAGTTGAAAAAACCACCAACCAGTAATGGAAGGTGGTTATTTTAATATTATTTTAGATTAAAGTCCTGTCTTCCAAGCTCATCGCCCAGTATACCTTGGTTAGCTATTAAAGTAACAGGAGTTTCTAAGTCATCTAACTCATATGCAACTGCATTTTTTACCGTGCCGTCTTGCTTAATTGTTTCCGATTGTGAATCTAAAAAGCTATCATCTGGTGACATGCCAACATCTAATTCATTAATAGCATTAGGGTTGTTATCTTGTACAGCAGTAAAGACAACCATCCATGCCGTCATTGGGTCTATATCTTTGTCACTCAAATTTGTCGTATCATACCAGATAGCAAATAATGGTTTTTCTCCATATTCATTTCCTGTTTCACCTGGTTGGATTACTTTAGTATCGGTAATATTTATTTTTAAGTCGACTAATTTAACTTCATTATCTTTAAAATAAACATTCTCTTCTTTTACCGCTGTTTCCTTTTCAACTTCATTTTCTTTAGGAGCAGCAATATCCTGAGTTTCTTGCGTTTCTTTATCTTCAGTTTTTTTGTCTGCACCACAAGCACCTAGTAGTAGCGCACAAATAATAGTTGCGCTGAAAATTAGTTTTTTATTCATTTATTCTGGTCATCTCCATTCAACTACTCATTTTAGAAGATTCTTGAAAGGAAGTATATAGCAATAATAACCAGTTTATTAAAGGAGTTCTTACATTCTCTAGTCCTTTGCCTTCTGAAACGTTAAAAGAGTAAGCCACATTATTTAGAGAATGTAGTGACAATTATATGTATTACTATATAATTATAACTTGTTCTAATAATGAACAGAATAAGAAGGAGAATACTAAAATGAAGAAGAATTATTTAATCTTACTACTAATAAGCATTTTAATGGTTGGTTGTACCGACGTAGAAGACGCAGCCATTTCAGATGTAGAAACAATTCCAGAAGACGTACCTACAGCTGAATCAAATATAAATAGTGAAAAAGAAGAAGCTATTCCTACTATTGTTGAGGAACCAGTAATTGAAGAAATTACTGACCAAACAAATGATGACTTGTTTTCAGGGTACAAACTAATCGAAGTAGATGGAGGTGATTTGTCTGGATATCGGGAATCTAACGTAGTCGTTGATATTGGGTACGGAGATCGCGAATATTGGGCGTTTACGAACGAACACGGGCAGCTAGTACGTGTTTTTGCGGAAGAAATCACTCTCCAAGATGACAGTACCGAGCCTGTATTATCTTCTGGTAGATACTACTCTGATGAGGCAAAGGTGCCGGGTGTCGAAAGTGAATTTTTAGATGAAGGACATATCATTGCGGATTCTCTCGGAGGGGTATCCAATGCATATAATATTACCCCACAAGAAAGTACGCTCAACCGACATGGTGATCAAGCATATATGGAAGATGCCATTCGTAAAGCGGGTGGAGCTACTAATTTTGAAGCAATTATCACTTATCCAAACACAGAAACGCAGATTCCCTCAAGCTATCAGTATACCTATACGATAATGGGTAACAAAATCGTTGATACATTTGACAACGTTAACCCTGATGAAGTAAATGCATCCCTCGGTTTAACGGGTAATAAGCCTCCTGCTCCTACTAGTTCAAACACTAACGAAGATATTTCCAGTGTGGATACAAACGGTAATGGACAGGTGACGATTAAAGAAGCTAAAGCAGCAGGTTTTAGTATGCCAATCACGAGTGATCATTGGTTATACCCATACATGCATGATAATGATAAGGACGGTATGGTAGGTGAGTAACGCTATACGCCAATTAACTTATTGTTTTTGTTTTCCAGAGAGATACCCTTTATTAGGAATCCGTTAATTTGGGCTATCTTTTATGAGGTAGTTTTGAGCTGCAATCTGGTAACATTCAGGTTTGCAATATAAGCATTATAGTGAAACTTTAATAATAATTAGCCATCTATCTAAAAAAGGTAGATGGCTATTTGTCGAGCATATAAGGCTTATGTAAAATTCCAAAATAGTTCGATATTTTTGATCCGGCCTAACTAGAATCAGTTTAGTTTATAAGTTATTAGATACTTGCTATTGAAATATCTATTATCAAGCTTCCTTTTGGAAACATGTAGATTTTTAAATACCTTTGTTATCTCGAAGTTCTATAATAGTTCCTTCTGGAGCTTTTAGTTTGCATAAGCTACCATTCTCGACATGGTATATGTAATCATTGTTCTTTAACAAAAATTCGGTGCCTATTTCCCTTAGACGAGAGACTTCTGCATGCAAATCTTCAACCCATAAACAAAAATGAACTAGACCTTGTGAATTGGTGTTTCCATCACTAAGTATTTCATCTTGCTTTCCAGTTTGCAGTTCAATATAAAAATTTCCTAATTGTATCCAAGTGTTAAAGCTACGCCCAAGAAAATTGGGTGATTCTTGTACTAGCTTGAAACCTAGCCCTTCCGTATAAAACTTTAATGTTTCTTCATATGTATTCGTTTGTATGCACAAATGATGAACAAAACGTTCTGCCATGAAAACACCCTCTTTCCAATAAGCTATTTCCTTTAACTAATTGTACCAATTAAATCATTAAAATAAATACACATTAAATGACTTAAACCAATGCTAGTAAAGGATTTTTCCTAGGACGTGTCACTAGATTTTGTGACACTATAGAATCAAAAAATAACCTCTTAAAAAGAGGTTATAGCAAGCCTTTCATTCATTAACAGTCGTATGATTTCTGCTGCTTCTTCTAGGTTATCAATTAAAGTGACAGTATTATATGTTAGGTTAGTAATCTCAAACGTATTTGTATTTTCTAAGCAACGAACTTTCGCTACTTGTTTTGATTTTGAACTAAACGTCTGTGTAATTTGAACTTTATTGAACTCACAAAGAGTTTTCAGTGTTGTTATTAGAGTTTCATCTGACATATAAATGTCTCCTTCCTTATAGTGGAAGTGACTAATAGAAGTCGAATGGTTTCCAAGATGAATTTTAGTGAGTTTCAAGACTAACACAGTATGAAGCGAAATTACATTAATATGTTTTACATAAAAGTGTCGTTTCATTGGTTTCATAAATAAAAATAGTAAGAGACTGGGGTACTATCTCTTACTTCGCTCAATTTTATCTAACTTTCTTGTTAATTCATTAAGTTGTTTTTGCATTTGCTCAAGTTGTGCTGATTGACTGTTTTAATCGGTTGAATTTTGGCTTTTTGACTTTTCCAATTCTTGAAGAGCGATACCTGCTGCTAATGCTGCTATGCCATCACCTTTCGTAGTAAGGGTCGCCCCAAAAAGAGCTAGTTTGGCTACTAAAACATCTACGGGTACTTGATTTTGATTATTTTGCTCGTTATTTTTCATAAATATGCATCCTTGTCTATATAGTGGTTCACATTTTCTTCGATCTATCAAAAATGAGGATAAGAGCTACAGAACTCTATATCATATTATTCATTTTTTTAAAACAGGTAAGGGCGATTACCCTGGCATGGAAAAATTATTAAAAAGTACCCTCTTATATAGATGTCTAAAACAGACGATAAACTAAATGACAGGGTTTAGACAATAGTAATAAAACTATTTGTTCACCACCTTTTATTCGAGTGTTATTTTCTAGTGAAAGAATTTTAAGTATATTAGACGAAATTAAAATAATTGAGTGTGTTAGTTTGATAAAAACAGAGTTAAAAGTTTAAAAGTATGAGGTGTTAAAAATGAAGTTCCATCTGTTAGGTGAAAAAACTAAAGTAGAAATAGATGTCTTGACTCGTGAATATCCAAATAGTTCAAGTTATTGGGATGTAAACTGGGTTATTTCAAATGTGAAAGTCGAAATTCCAGGGTATTATGTCAATTTTACAGCCAGTTTAAGAACAGATGAAATAAGGGATTTTGTTAATGAATTGAAATCAATGAATCGATATTTAACAGGTAAAGCGATACTGAAAAATTTAGATAGTTTTATACATTTTGAAGGTGAAATGGATAAGTTAGGTCACATAGACTGGTCTGGAGAAACTTGTTATCCAGCAGGAAGTGGTGCAGTACTAAGCTTCGAATTTGTATCAGATCAATCACATTTAATAAATTTAATAAAAGAATTAGAGAATATAATCTATGTATTTCCAGTAATAGGTTAATTATAATTATTTTTAAAATAGGGTGCAATTTTATCGAGAATTGTGTGTTTTCTTATCTTTAGGTCTATAGAATACAGGTGAGTAATAAATTATGTAATATATGGTATAATGTAACTTAAAGTAAAGGGGGGCTAATAATGTTTAAAGAAATCTTTAACGAGATAATTACAATTACCAATCATGATTATGCTGGATGTGTGGATAAGGAAGGCTGGGATCGACCTGATAAGTATTTAAACAAAATAGAACTCTTAGAAAAAGAAAATACACTAGATGATATGACATTTAGTCAATTGGTTAATGAATACTTATTAGATTTCAATGATAAACATATTTATTTTACTGTCAATCAAGAGTATACATCACATAATAAAACATGTGGTTTTCGAGTAAAATGGTATGATGATGCATTATATGTAATTACAAATATAGAAGAAAAAAGTTTGAAAATAGGCGATAAAATTATTTCAATTGATGGTAAAACAATCAAAGAAACAAGTGAATCTGAAGAAAAAATTCTTCGAGGGTCCATTAAAGAACGCCAACAATGGGAAACTCTATTAAATTATGCTAAATCTATAGAATATGTAAATGGTCAAAATGAAATTAAAACTTTTACATTAGAAAAATATGATATTCAAAAAACAGAAGCAATTTTTGAAAACTATCTAATGGAAGAAAATATATACTATATAAAAATTTCTAATTTAACGGAACAGCAAAAAGTAGAAAATTTATTAAAAGGTTCAATCGAAGATATTAAAAAAAACAAAAATTTAATCGTAGATTTACGGGGGAATGGAGGGGGAAATGCCACCTTGTTGTCTCCTCTAGAACCCATTATGTTTGCGGTTGGTGAAAAACCAAATACAGAATTGCAACCAAGACTTTTCAATTGTACCGAACGAAATGCTGATCTATTTCTTAAAATTTGTAATCAAGTTCGTCATTTAGAAGTGGATTCTAACACAAAAAAGATGCTTGATTTTGCAGAAAATATTTTTAAACATAATACAGGCAAAGGTTTTGTAGAAGTGGACTTTTCTCAAATCCTTGAAACTTTGCAAAAGGACTTTAAGGGAACTTCTAAACCTGAGAAAGTGATTATATTAATGGACGAATATACGGCTAGTGCTGCAGAATCTTTTATTGAAGTATGTGCTGAGTCGTCAAAAGTTACCACAGTTGGCCGATCTACTATGGGGATTAATGATTATAGTGATTTAGTAATGATGGAATGGGAAAATAAATATGCACTTTCATATCCGATATCTAAATTAAAAAGCCAGTCGACTTATCACTCAACTTTTGGTACAGGTATAAAACCCGATATTTATATCAAATGGACACCCGAATTTGTTCTAAAAGATAAGGATATAGAAAAAGCTTTGGAATTAATTCAACAAAAAGTGAATTCATAAAAATTAACAGAAATAAAAAAAGCCTTGTAAGATAGACTCTTTAAAAGTTTATCTTATTTTTTTAGATGATCTAGAAAGTTCATAAAATTAAAGCACTTGATTGTATATAAATATCCATAAATGAAGCTTTACGTCAGATTACACAGTTTTTAGAACAAGCCAAGAAATAATGAAAGCAATGTATATATAGTTTTTGATTAATCTGATGTGTTTCGCCCACGCATCAAGCACTGTCCATTAAGCTGGTGTAAATAACAAACTATTTCAAGAAATATTTAACGGGATGTTAAATAAGTAATAAATGAAAGAACAAATGGTGTATCAAAAATTATTTATAAAATGGATTAGAGGTGTAATTTAGATGGCAGTAGGTATATTAGTAGATTGTTTTTATTACGAATTAGGGCAAAGCGATTTTGTACATACCTTCTTTTCGACAATCTCATATAATCTAGAGAAAGATGGATGGGGAACGAAATACCCATTATTGATGAATGATTTATATCATAACAAATTAAGTTGGAATGATGTCAAGGTTGCAAGAACTAATTTAATTGAAATTGAAAAGCAATTATCAAAGCTCTCGCCAGAACATATTGTATGGGATATTGTTGATATATCAAAAAAACCGCCATGGGGCGAGACAATAAGTCCAAAAGTAACTAATCTAGCTAATTATTTTGCAACAGCTGATGGGGAAACGTTTATTAAAGTAATATTCAAATCGATGGGTGTAGCAGTAGAAGATAAATATGATATGAAACTTAAGAAAATATAACTAAGTTTAAAACATGGGGGAACTTTCTCATGGTTTTTATGATAGGATGGTCGACTAAACAACTACATATTGAATCAAGTCTAGTTACTATTATTATCGAGTGTTATATATCTTTAATATAGAGAGAGTTAGATTGTGGGTCAGAAATCTTCTAGAGAGGGTAAAGTATGAAAACTGATATAAAAGAAATTACTATTCTATTAGAATCACACCGACTTTGGATTGAAACTCTTGGAGAACAGGGAGAGAAACTGGGTATTGATAAAATTGATTTACGGAAATTGAATTTGTCCCATTACCCGCTAGACCAAGCAAATATAACAGATTGCATCTTTGATGGCATGGATTTAAATAACAAGAATCTCTCATCATCTTTATTATGTTCATCAACTTTTATATCTGCAAATTTAGAGGGAGCAGATTTTGGTAAATCTAATGTCTCGTATGTAGATTTCACAAATGCCAATATTAAGGCTTCTAGACTTGCGGATAGTGAATGTATTCAAACAGTATTTATTAAAGCTGATCTATCAGACGCTAATTTGGTAGCTGGACTTTTTGACGAAACTGATTTTCGTAATGCAGTTTTATTAAACGCGGATATACGATTAGCAACATTTGAAAGTGTATTGTTAAACGGAGCAATATTAACTGGAATTCGTGGAATAGAAGAGGCTTTTATAAAAAGTATCAATATAGGAAGCCCAGAACATCCAATAATTCTAACGGATGAAGAAGCTAGGATATGGTTGCGAAATAAAAGTATGAACAATGAGTAAAATTTAAGGAAAGCAATATGTGCGGAGCAGGAATTGACACTTATTGTCCAACTTACCGCTAGTCTAACAAGCGAAGCAAATATTATCATGGATAGGTGATTGACATTGTAGCTCTACATCATCTAGCTGATAACAAAACACAAGACAAAGTTATTGTAAATCAAGCAGGCGATGTGATCGCTGTTATACCCAAATAATTAATAAAAGGGTGAATACAAATGTTTATAAAGTATGATGAATATGATCTATTAGAGCTTTTTCAAAGCGAGCCAGTCAGTGTAACTGGCAATATAGATGATGGAGAATTAATTTATACCCACAAGGATGAACAAAATTTCAAAGTAATTTTTACTTTAGATGTATATAAACAAACGAGTAGTTTAAGCATTACATTTAATGATTTTATAGTATTTACAGGTGACTTTAATAATTTAACAAGTATTAAAAAAGATGATAAAGCTTTTGTAATGTATGTGGGTGAAGAAGAGAGAATAAAAGTTAAATTTTACAAACAAATTGGAGTAGAACTACTTTAATATAGGCTGATTTATTAGATCAAAACATATAATACAATTTCGATATTTTTACCGGTAATCAGTAGATAAGGTAGTGAATGATTTTAAATAACGTTATTGTCGTTATTCCTTGTCTGGCGCTGCATACAAGTTTTTTAAATCTGGTTAAAAGGATAAGTCTGAAGGACTTATGTTTAAATGTTATCCTCACTGTTCATATATTCTAGAAGTATTAATATCAGAGGTGATAAATTTGGAAGAAAAAATATTAAACAAAGAATACATTATGAATAATGGTAAAAAGTTTGATGAAAATTTTGGATACGGTGGAGATGATTATGATTCTTTTATAGTGGAATATGACCAAAATAATAATGAACATCTTTATAGTGGTATAATCTATGACTGTTATGAAAATGGTAATATAGCGAGTTACTATAATGTTAAAAATGGGATTAAGAGTGGGGAAATGGTTAGCTTTTTTTCGAATGGTCAAGTTAAGGAAATTAAACATATAGACAAAAATACTTTAGAAGGAATACAAAAAGAGTTTTATGAAAATGGTTCTACAAAATTAATTGAATGTAGAACATTAGGTAGATTATTGGGGTTTAAAAAATTTAATGAAACAGGAAATTTATTAGAAGAAAAGTCGTTGGAATCTAATTTAACTATTTTTAATAAGTTGGATAAAGGATGAAAAGTGAAGTGGACTATTGAAAATTAAATCAATCTTTATTCAGTGAGAGGTAATGTAAAAAGATGTATATGATGAGACCCAAGTTAAATTTAGTGAAATAGAAAGTTAGGAGATGTTACTTTTTGAAAAAAAATTATATTCAAATGACATATAAGGAAAGGTTAAAGACATATCTAGTTGCAACTATAATTATATTAATCGTTATGTTTTTAATGCCCGTAGAGTATCCTCCTTGGACAATAATACTAAATTTAATTGTTTTACTTATCACTATCCTGTATAACTTTTACAAATGGAAAGTGAAGGCTAATACAAAGTCCAACTCTGTAATTATTTATAATAATATAATGGGCATTATTATTTGCTACTTTATTTTTATACTACCATATAATCCTTCTACTCAAATTAATATAATATATTTTACTTTGCTAATTCCTGTGGGGATTTTTGAATATTATAGAGAACTTAAAAAGCAAGAATAACATCATTCGTTAATAGGGGGCCACTGTTTTATGATAACATTGGAAAATTATTCGAAGTGGGAGTCCTACATTATAATCGAGCATAACAATTATTCAATCATAGAAGATAAGAATAGACATAGAGAAATACAAGGTGTGGGAGGGGTAAGTGAGGATGGTCAGGTGGTTGGTATTTATGTAGAAAATGAAGAGTTAAATTTTTTCTATAATAATCAATCATTTTTGGCTCGTCCTGAAAAATTAGTGTGTAAAAATGAATATGTTTCTAGTTCAGAGAGATGTTTTAATGTAACTATAGAAGGTAAAGAGATTTATAACATAATTTATAAACCTTATATTGATCCAGGTATGATTTATTATGATGCTGATCCAGAAGAATTTGACGTTTTGTTATACTTGAGTAGACTGATGAAGGATAAGGAGTCTTTAAAAGAATTTATGAATGGAATGAAATTAATTAAAGACCGAAAGAATCCTATAAATGATTAGACGATTTATACGGTGCACTGAGGAGATGTATTTACTTAAAGGGTTATACAAACGTAAGGGGAAATAAGCTAATGATAGAAGAGAAACACCATCCTAATACTAAGTGGTACTTGAGTGGAGATTTAAAAATACGTCAACAATACTTGGGAGATGGAAGAATAGGTATTTGGGTTTCAATTCAAAAATTCAATGTTTGTTTTACGATGATAATGTATGACTTTATTGAATGGTGCAAGGTATTGGATATAGATTTAGAGTTGGATTTAATTTGGAAAAATCATAGAGGATTTGTGATTAATAGTAAAGATCAAGTGATAGTTATATCAGAGATAAAAAGATTCATTGATATAAACAATATAGAACCTAGTGAAGCTGATGAGGAATTTTCTGATGAAGAGTGGTATTCATAATATAATTATTTTTATAATGAGATTCCATTCTCTTGGAGAGACATGATAGTATTGCGTCAAAGTAAACACAGGAGTGTCTAGCAGGATTTTCTCTCTATTTTATCGAATTGTGGAGGGAAGAGGGAGGGGTTTTTAAATGTTTGATTATATTCTTAGTGTAAAAAATGATAAAGAGTGGGAAATTATTTCAAGTATTCAAACTAACTTATTTGATATGAAAGACCATTGTTTTGTGATTAATGATAATGAAAAAAACATATTGTTAGATTATAAAAATAAGCCTCTACGTTTAACTACACTAATTACAGATACACAAAACCAGGAAGTTTACGGTTATGACGTAAAGGAATTCGCTGTTTGGACTATAACTGCTAATAGGGTTTACTGTTTGAATCCTAATAAAAACTACAAAGAATTTAGATTACCACTTAATGAAAATTAATATCAAAAACTGCACATCCATTTGGATGTGTTTTTATTTATATTAAAAGGACACTTGAAGAATTAATGACGATCCCGTTAGTGGCATTGGAGCTATTCATCACCGGTTAAGAACCTGGTAATGCTGCACGGGATGGTAAAATAATAAATGAAGGAAAAAATGTGACTGAAAGTATAAGGAATACTGATGAAGGAACGTCTAAGGGCACGAATAATGCTAGACAGAAAGCCAGTGGAGCTACTTCTAAAGTAATTGAAGAACTTAAAGGTCCTGTTATAGATGGAAACCGAGTTGGAAGTAGTAAAAAGATTGATAAAGTAAACCCAGTTTGTGGAAGAGACGAAAAAGGAAAACCCTCATAGAAGAAGAGTTCCCTCATGTTAGTAAAGGAACATGGTTTTGCTGAGTTGTTGATAATTATTCGGGATTTGCAGAGGAGTTTTCACTAGTAGAAGGGGACGGTATTAAAAGAGATTTATATCAAATAACAGGTAGCAATAATGGCAAAAAAGGAGTTTTTGAATTGATTATTGAGCCAAAAGGTGACGTGAGCCACAGGAGGTTCATTGAAAACGGTGTTATAGCGAGTAAACCAAATGAAATTCCAAAAAAGTAGGACGTGAATAATATGAACTTAAAAGATTTAAAAAATAGACATATCAATTATGATTGGAAAACTATTTTTGTAGGTGTCAAAGAAAATTATTTTAGTAAAGACGTTATTTCAGACTATGCGATAGAGTTGATGGAAATTGGAGATAAAAGTGTGATTGTCAGTGAACTAGCATGGGGAGTATCTGATGAAGATTTAGATAAAGTAATGGAAAAAATAAAAAGTAATTATTTTCCCCATTTAGATGGTGAAAGCACAATATTATTAGAGGAGAATAGAAAACTCAGATTTATTTGTTTATCTGAAATAAAGGAAAGATGTAAAGAAGAAAACGAATTACTAAATAAAATTGCAGAGTTTTATGGAAATCATCACTATCCAGAAGATATGGTGAGTTTCGTTAATTATATGCCTCAAGATGTTCCAACTACTATACAAGATTTAGTAAATAGGTTTGATAAATTTTTAGAGCTAGAGAGAGTGAGGTTTTGTTAGTTATTTTACTTGACTTGACTTGACTCTAAGGGCAGAGAAAGAACTAATAAAAATCATTACAAAGTTAAGTCTGTTGGTAGGGAACTTGAAATAACAGGATAGAAGTTAAAGCAATACGTGTATAAACTATTAGTGATTCAGTTATTATTGCCATTCCATATTAATGTTAAGTGTAATGTAAGCTGCTAAGAATTCTCTTGAAAAAGACATCGATGGAATATCCGATTAAGATGACACGCAGATTTTAGTTTGTAATGGTGTCCTTCAAAATTTAACATTTTATTTTTCATAAGATATACCCAGTCACTAATGAAATGTGTTGTAATATCTGATAAATAAAATGGTCTTTGAGCTCGTTCTTCTTGAAAGTTAAAAGAACTTATTGATCTAAACAAAAAATGTATCCAGAAATGAGGAAATAAAATGAATGATATTTTTGTTAAATCACTTTATGAGTCTATCATTAAAGAGAACCTAAAAATATACAAAGAATTGTATGAAACTACGAATGTTACTTCTAAAACAGATGATTATTGGAAAAAAGCTATTGGTTTTTACGATAGTTTAACTGACGAAAATAAAGTTACATTAATGAAGATAATTGAACAAACTATGATTGATACTATTTCAAACATGCTCGGAGTAATTAATGGAAGTTCGACTTTAAAAGATTGTTCGTTAGAACCTAAATTACTTCTTGATTCTATTGATACAGAAGGAGAACTGCAAGATTCTTTTTTAAAATTCATAGAAGAAAGTAAAAGTAACAGCTAATTGGTTTTTTATTTGTATTCGCAACCCAATAGGGAACCATATTTGGAGAGTATAAAGCTGTTAGGGTTGGAGTTATAAAAACAAATGGAGAAATAGGAACTATCTTTCCAGATGCAACAAAACATCCATAGATAGAGTGTGGAGGGCGAATATGGATACTGAAAATAAAATGAGAGCTATATTAAATAAAAGGAAGAAATTAAATTTAAATGATGACTATGGCATACAAAGTAGTTGGGATGAAATAGTACAGGTTCTCGGAGAAAACGAGGGAAATACTTTAAAATATTTAGAGAATTGTAATGCGGAAGATTTGTATTGGATAAGTGAAGTATTTGAGGATATAGCAGAAATAATAAAAAGTAAAGAACTAATTAATTGCCTAAGAAAATTAGATGAAAAATTTCCTGAATTAGAGATGACAAATGATATAAATATAGCAGAAAACTTTATAGAAAATCCATAGGTAAAAAATAATAAACAAAGTTATAGTTTTTTAACTAATGCTAAGCTTTAAAGAAGGAAACGCAGTCGAATGACTTCTGGGATGGGGTACGTATACGACGTGAATAGGCATTAGATTCTCCTTATGATTTTGAAGTGCCAAGGACTTGAACTGGTTATCTAGATACATCAACATCATCAGTACCCTGAGGCATTCCTATACCATTTTTCAAAGGTGGATTAACTGCTGCAAAAGATCTGTCACTTATCATCTAACGAGCAATGGCTATGTTGATTTAGCAAAATTAAAGAAAATAAGATCAACTAAATTGAAATAAAGGAGGACAGATTTTGACTCAAATTACTCAAATGAATAAAGAAATTTTTTCAACAAATTTATCTAAAGCAGTTGAAAAGATTAAAGAAGTTAGGGAAATTTCAAGTGATAAAATTAAATTTATTATAGATCATGTGGAAGAACATGGGGAAATATTAGATGGTGGCGATGAAATGATGAAACGTCTTGTTTTATCTAAAGAGAATATTGGTGGTAAAAGACTATTAATAGAGGATGCTGTTGGAGTCTTAGGAGGACTTTTCTCGAAAGCCCCCATGTGGATTAATATATCTTTTATAGGAATGGAAGGAGATACCGCCATATTCAAATTGGAAACTAGTTTACGTTTTAGAAAACCAACATTATTAAGGAATGCTGAAACAGGTCATGCACCTTTTAACGTCATCATATAAAATTTTGTAACAGATTTTTGAATAATGGTATCATGTTTATCCTTGGATTATAATTATCGGGAGTGAAGCTAGTGGAAAAGATAAAGCAGTTGCTCACACAAATAAACACTTTACCAAATAGTCGTATCTTTGAGCCTTCTGGATTACCCATTATTGATGAAGAAAAGCATATTTTACCTAATGATTTAAAAGAGTTTTATAGTCTTTGCGGTGGATTAGTTCTATTTGAAGATGAGGAATATCCAATACATATTGTGTCTCCTGATAAGTTTGTATTGGCAAACCCAATAATTGTAGGAGAATTATGTGAAGAAGATATTTCATCTAACTGGTATATTATTGGTGATGATGGAACGGATGAATACTTAACTACTGACCTCAATGAAGATAGACTAGGTAGATGCTACGATAGTTTTTTTGACCGCCATGGGCTTGTAGGTGAGTCCCAGATTATAGCTACTTCGTTTACTGATTTACTTGAACAACTTATAAAAAATAAAGGGCAATATTGGTATTGGCTTAGAAGTGATTTTATCTCTCTAGGTGATGCATATGATGAAATTGAATAGCTTATAATTTGTATAAAGAAAAAGCTGAACTTGATTGGCAATATGCCTTTCAAAGTTTCTTTTTGTTGGCTGCTCATGAAAAGCACATTTCTAATACGCCAAATTTCAAACAAGAAATAGCAAATGGAAAAAACAAGAGTATTTTCTATGGCGATATTAAAACAGCACAAGAATTGCTTGATCAGTTTGCAGGGAAAGCTCAACTACTGCCAAACGGTAAAAAAGAAAGAGTAGACTTTGGTAAAACTATTGGGCATTACTATGATCGAAATACCGGTGAATATCTTGATACTACTAATGGATTGATACATTATGGCAAAGATGGAGCTCATATAGTACCGTCAAGGCCGTAAAAACAAAAGAAAAGAGGATGTATATGGGGTATGACTCTTTAATAGGAACATTAATAAAATATGAACATAGTGACATGATACTAGAATGGGAAAATGGATTAAGGATTGTTGGTGTACTAGATACAGTTTTTGAAACAGATAATGGGTTAGATGACGACGATGTAAATTATACCGAATATGATGCAGCTGTTTTTCAAGTAAATGATATTTTAGCGCATCCTACTAAGGAGGAAAGTCGTTTATATAATTGGTTAATACAAAAGAAAGGTTCATTAGTTGAAATTTCACTTTATGATGATCCGCCAAGTGCAGTTTTTTTAACTGAAGGAGAAAGTGTATGGAAAAGGGATAGTAAAAAATAAAAACGTTACTTTAAACATAACCTTGATGGGCTAAATTGCCTTTCAAGGTTTTTTTACTTTAATTTATATTAAGTCTGCTGATATTAGTGAGAATCAAATTGAAAATGATTAGATTGTAAGGATGTTTCTAGTAATGGCGGAGAAGTCCATCATATGCCAGTTTATTCTGTTAGTCCGAAAAGTAGAGGTAACAGTCCTGGTGTAAGAATGAAACCATAGACCATAGACAAACAGCGAGTGGGGGTAAAATCTTTAATAGAACAAGGGAAATTAAATGAGGCTCAAAATATGGACATTAATGATTTAAGAAATAAGTTTGGTAACAAATATCATGAAGGTATTAGACAAATGTTAGAATATACTAAAAGATTAAACAAATCTGGGTGGGGTAAAAAATGAATGAACTTATAATAACTCCTAATAAGGGAGTAGGTCCAATTAGTTTTGGCATGACAAGAGAGGAGGTTAGAAATGTTTTAGGAGGAAATGTAGTAGGATATAAAAAAATGCCTATGTCTGATACTTTTACAGATGCATTTAATGATCATGGAATACACATATATTACGATAGTAACGATACGTGTGAAGCAATTGAAATGGCACTACCAGCAGACCCAAAATTTTCACATAAACACATGATTGGAAGGCCTTTTAGCGAACTGAAGTCAACTATTATTTCACAAGATAGTGATGTTGAATTGGATGAAACAGGCTTATTATCTTTCCCACTAGGGATTGGACTTTTTGTTCCTGAACTTGAGGATTCTGAAGATAGTCTTGTTGAAAGTGTAATTGTTTTTAAAGAGGGCTATTACGAATAATAGTGGAGGGCACCAAGTTAAATTCCTAAGGGTACTTATGAAAATGATAAGGTATTAACAAAAAATGTAGTATTAATAGATGCAAAGAGAAGCGCGGGAATACCTAACTCTACTCAGCACAAGAAACCTGTCGATGTTTATGATGAAACAACTGAAAATAGAAGAGAGTATGAATTTGAAGTAAATGGTAAGAAAAAAATATATCATAGAGCACCGAGTAGATAAATTCGTGAGGTCCTCATTTCACGGTACTGACGATTTGAAAGGAAGCCCATTCGAAAACGGAAGATATAATCAGTAGCCTGGACATTTTCCGGAAGATTTAGTTGATTATAAAAAGAAGGGTCGACCGTGAGAAAGGTGATTAATATGAGTGACGAAAGAAAAACAAAAATGGAGCTGTTAAAAAGAAAAAGTAGAAGAAAGAATTTATTAAAAGAAATAAACTTCATGAATCTTTCAGAGGAACCTTTTTTAAATATCGAAGATAATGATTTATTTTGTAAGAATGTGTTTTCCCTACTTAACAGAAAGGAAAATAAGATTCAATTGCAAGGAGATAGCTATAAAGAACATATTCAAAAATCAAGACAATTGTTAAACGATACTATTGATAATATCGAAGTAATACCAAAACAAGGAAGACTATTAATTTTTAGAGAAAATGAAATAGAAGCAGTGTTGGTTAATGTTAATGAAGTATTTAGTCACTTAAATGAAATGATTGAGTTAACAAAGTTTTCAGGTGGCTATGGTGATTTTATTCTAGTTGCAGAAGATTTTAATTTTGGTTTGTGTATTGAACGAACGGAATATTTTTATGAGTTAAGTGTTTGGGGACTATCATAAGGAAAAATATGAGAACCTCGATTGGCTAGAAGTCTTTCAAGGTTTTTTACTTTAATTTGTTTTAAACTAAAAGAAATCCCAGACTTTATATATGATAACTTGGCTATTTATATTAATAAAAAGAAATTTGACAATGCTACTAATAACGAAAATATAAACCAATTATCGCAAGATAAAAATAAGTGTATAAAACTATTGAAAATAGAGGAGTATAAGATCTTGGAAACAAGCTCAAGTACAAAATCATGAATTGAATACATTCTTAGTTTGAAGCCTCACTAATATGGGATAAATGAATTGGTTTTGCGCTGAAAAAATTAGAAACTAAGCGTATTAAAGAACAACGTTGTTAATAGAGTAAGAAATTCCAAACAGGATATTCGGACAATTGAAACACAAGTAATACTAGTGAAGGAATATCCAAGGGTACGGTAAAAGATGTTACTTTTAAAAGGGGTTATGATACACATTTAACCGTAGTGGAGGGTTTTAAAGCAAAGCCGAATATAAGAATATTGAATTGGAAGTTATTCACAATAACGATGAAAAACTTAAACCATAAAAGAGGAGTGATATCTTGGAAGACTGGGAATATAATGAAATATTTGAGGCTATTAATGAAGACTACGATGATTATTTAAAATTAAATAGAGGACATGAATATGCAATAGCAAGAACTGTTAATGATTATATAAATCTTGGAAAGATAGAAGATTTAATTGTTGATACTGCTATAGGTGAAATATTGTTATCCCAAAATAAGGTCTTTATTGGATATGTTGAAGGGATAACAAAGAGGTTAAGTATGTTTGAAGATTTAGATGCTATAAGTGAACTGACACATGAAGAATTAGCAGACTTGATTAATAGGATAGAGAAAGTACTAGATGGTCTGAGTAAAGTTGAGTTAGAATATAACCCTTACTCTGAGTAGTAATTGCGATATTCCCCTCAAAAAAAATCTCCTTTAGATAAATTTGGAGTTGTTTGGACTAATTCACAGCAAGTGAAATCAGCAAGAACTAAGAGAATAAAATATTTGCAGGATTTGGAGAAAAAGAACTTGAGGATGAAGTCGCTAAACTTCATGATCAAGGTATGTCAATAGAAGATATTGCAAGGTCAAAAGTTGAACAACGTAATCTCGATAGTATATTGACTCTAATAGATTTGAAGTCTTAGAAGCAATGAAAGAATGTACTATCCAACAATATGGCAGACCACAAGGACCAACTCCAGAGCAACTTTTTGAAAAATGTGGTTTTTGGGATGAAGTCATTTACAGTAGTGTAGTCCGGAGGTTAAAGCAAAGAGAACGGGCTCTAATCAATCATGGTTTCCTGAAAATTGGACAGAAGTTGATATTAGAGCAACAGGAGCTAAGAATTATTAATTATATAATTTTCAAATATGGATAATGGAAGGGCTATATTTGGAGAGTATAAGGCTGTTAGGTTTGGAGTTATAAAAACAAATGAAATAGGAACTAACTTTCCAGATGCAACAAAACAACCGTAAATATAGTGTGGAGGCTGAATATGGATACTGAAAATAAAATGAGAGCAATATTAAATAAAAGGAAAAAATTAAATTTAAATGATGACTATGGCATACAAAGTAGTTGGGATGAAATAGTACAGGTTCTCGGAGAAAACGAGGAAAATACTTTAAACTATTTAGATAATTGTAGTGCTGAAGACTTATATTGGATAAGTGAAGTTTTGGAGGATTTAGGAGAAATAATACAAAGTAAAGAACTAATTAATTGCCTAAGAAAACTGGATGAAAAATTCCCTGAATTAGAAATGACAAATGATATAGATATAGCAGAAAGTTTTATAGAAAATCCATAGGTAAAAAATAATAAATAAAGTTATAGTTTTCTAACTAGTGCTAAGCTGTAAAGAAGGAAACGCAGTCGAATGACTTCTGGGATGGGGTACGAAAGGGTCTAGCGAATTGACGAGGGAAAATCTTATCCCTATTTACAAACTTTTGAGAGTACGCAATGTACTGCCTTTCCGCTCTTCCGAAGAACAGCTAAGTAGCGTTATTTTATAACTTTTTTAAGAGTAGAAAGACAAGAATAATTTTCCTGTGATAGAATTTATTTGTATGGACGGGGGGATTAGTATGACAAAGTTAAAAGTTGTAGCTGGAGTAGCTATATTAATTATCATAATGAGACAATTTATTTTATACGATGTACCAGAGTTGTTTCCCATTGGTCAAGAATTAGGAGAGTTACTTTTTAATCTTAGCATAGGTTACTTGGTTACTTTTTGGTTTTATTTTTTGACTGTTTATAGACCTGAACAAGAGCATAAGAAAAGGGCAAATGCTTATGCGAAGGAGTTCGTCAAAAAGATTGTCCAAGCTTATGAGAGTTTAATTGAAGATTTGATAGAATCTCAATCATCTTTAGTAAGTACATTACAATTAAATATTGATTCAAAAGAAGCATTAATTGCTATTTTAAAAATCACAGATTCAACAAAATTATCACCAAGAATGAACAATATGTTTGTACCAATGACATGGGCTGATCTGTTCCTAAATCAAAGAAATCAAATTGAACGATTTTTAAGGGAAATAACGATAGTTTACGGTCACCTTGAACCTCATCAAAATGAAGTAATCACCAAAATGCTAAGTCACCACCTCTTGGAACATATAAGAAATATTCCACTAAGCACAATTCAAAATCTTGATTTTCTCGCTGAAGGAATGTGGGAGTTTGGCACTTTAGTTAAAGAGCTAAAAAAAGAGTTTGATGAAGAGTTGGAACCTATTGCGTCGTAGAAAAGTGTAATAGCTTAGAAGGATTCCTTCATTATCTCTCGAATTGTGGATATAGGGGGGATATGGCTATGAGTAGTTTTGAACAATTGATAGAACGGTTAAGAGTGAATGAAATTGCTAGGGATAAATCATTGGATAGGTTGTTAGCAGCTTTGAAGACTATGGATGATACAGAAATTCATATTGCTCTAAGTGAGGTACTATCTTGGATAGCTAATACACATGAATGGCACAACGTTCGGACTATGGAAGCTTAATAAGCAACTAGAAGAAATAGGTGAAGGTACACTGGTGTTAGGTTTAAGGCATGCTAATAACATGATTAAACATAACTTTAATTTTATTCATGAGCATAAATTAGTACATCAGACTACACTACCTCAGATTTTAACTTTCTATGCTATAGCCGAGCACTGTTGGAGTCATGCAGGTGATGAATTTAAAGGTAAATACCCTGAGCAAAAATTGAATTACGACAAGTATATTGCTGGCAAAGGAATCCTTGGGGTTTGTAGAAAAGTCATAGAATTTCTAAAAGAGGAGAATAATAAAGTCTACTAAAATTCTTAGAAGCAATTATATATAGGGGAGCAAATCCTTTACTCAATTAAATCTGTAGATTTATTTTAGCATCAGAAGGATTCCTTCCTCTTTTATCGAATTGTGGATGAAAGAGGAGGGGTTATTGTGAGAAATCACGCGGTTATTAGTAAACGTTCAATGAACAAATTCATAGTTAGATATGAAAACGAAACGTATCTTTGTCCCCAGGGCCATGAAGTTATGAAGTCAGGTAACGAATTTAATTGTAGAAAATGCAACGAGGTATATAAAATAATAGTTTAATAATTTTAGGGAGTGTCCAAATGGGCGCTCTTTTTTATTGTATAAAAAGGGGGTTGGGGTGATGCCAGAAAGGGTGAATTCCATGCAAAGAAACATTTAAAAAAGTATTGGGGAACATGATGAAATAATACATCAGGGCATTCTTCCACAGTTAAAAGAAATCAAACAAGAACAGAATGAAATGAAGCAACAACAAGAAGTGCTCGCAAAAGAAATAGCTAAGATAGCATTGTCGCAGTCAAGCTTAGAATTAATGGTAATGAAAGATGGTCAACAAATAAGAAATCTACTAGGAAGATTCGTAGATCATTATTTTGGTACTGATGATAAAAAAATTGAAACAAAAGAAAAAGTACCTATGAAAAGGTTCAGTACCACTGAAAAAATAATTTTGGGATTATTTGTTGCCTTAACTGGATCAAGCGGAATAATTGGTGGAGTAATAACAATCATGGATCTACTTAAATAATTGGAGGAGTTTTTTTATTACTTCGGTAACTGTTTCTTCTTTTACTTCTTCTTTAGTTTCTTCTTCTACTGCTACTTCTTTTACTGGTTCATTAACTTAAGCTACTTCTTTTTTAGAGCAAGCACTTAAAAATCCGATAAATAATACTGATAAAGTTAATACGATTTTTTTCATTTTTATTTCCACCCTTTTTCTCTTTTTCGTAATCTGACTGGTATTGAAAGTTACGATTTTTGTCTAGAACAGACTCTTAGTTTCATGAGTTGGTAAATATGTATTTTTCTCCTAAAAAATTTCACCAATATAATAATAATAATATATGAAGCTGTGTTGTATAGTTAATTTGACTTAATAATATGGAATTGTCTATAAAAAATATATTTCAGATGTTGTGTGCGATTCATTTGAATATGAAAAACCACCAACCAGTAATGGAAGGTGGTTTTATTTTTTTATATTAATCCTTTAACGAATCGTTCTGCTTATACCTACTTGCAATTGATTCTAAATCCAACGTTTTGTTATTTTCCCAATCTATTGTTTCGAACGTATCTGCTTCAAATCTTATTGCTAATATTTCTTCAAAATCTTTCTTATCGGATTGGTCAAAGGGAGGTGCATACCATTTAATTGCCACAGATTTTACTTCCTCTATCTTGGATAAGCTTGCTAACATCTCACCAGTATCCTTCATCAAAACGTTTTTCGAACTTTTATCAATATCTTTGTCATATATTTTAACTAAGAAGATACCTTCATCTTCATATACCTGAAATTCACTCTTTGTAACTGATCCAATAGTAGATTCGATAACAGTAGGTTCACCACTACTTTTACTGCATCCCGTCAATATAAACAATGTTGCTAATAATACTAATAACTTTTTCAACCAAAAACCCCCTTGGTGTATATTTTATCATAATGTTAATACATGTAAGAAGGCTAGTATATAAAAAAACAGACAACTATAATCAGTTATCTGTTTCCTCATCTTCCACACTTTTTAACAGCTCACTTAAATCCTTAATTTCGAGTGCAACCATTATTTTTTCTAAAGCCTCTTTCGGATACATCTTGACTTTATTATTAGCGATTTCGCTAATGAGTCTAGTTGTAAGCCCTGTTTTATCCGCTAAATCCTTCTGATTCATATCTCTTTCAGCGAGCAAAATCTTCAGTCTTGATTTCAAATACAATCCCTTCCACCTTCTTTCATTTCATTATTATAAATTTAATTATAAATTATAGAATAAAATTACGCAATTAGTAATTTCATTACTAAAATTCAAGTGTTATTATAAACGTAATAAAGTTACGTTATTGATAATTTAAGTACTGAAGAAAAGAGGTTTGTATAAAATGAAAAGACCTTCAGCGTATATCAAGGAAATATGTCCAAGCTGCCATCCAACGAATTACGTTAAAACATTAGCGAGATTCACTGGAGAATTTGACAAAGAAACAAATGAGTACATCTATGAATGTGTAGGCTGCCATTCAAAGATATGGGCAAACGAACAATGGATTAAGGATAATGCAGTAGATTAGAGAATACGGAAAAGGAAAGTGTGGTGAGAACGATGGCATTTGAGTATCTCAAACAATACTCCACATTTCAAAGTGTGGAGGAAATGGACAACCATGTGGAACAACATATCCAGCAACACTATTTCAATTTAACTGAATCAGAGCGTGCCATCGTTTTTACAATCGCATCACGTTCATTAATGTATCCTGGATCATCACACTTGAAAGCTTCCACAATTGCTGATGCAGTAGAGGTCTCAACTAAGACCATGTATCGTTCTATTAAGAAGTTAGTAGAGTTAGGAATCATTGAAAAGATTGCTCAAACTAAGTTAAACGGAATCAAGGGAGCAAGCATTTATAAAATTTTACCTTACAATGTCCTATCGGAAATGTCCGAACGAGCGATAGTGGATGAAGTGAGTAACGACGTGGTTTGCCCTCCACAATCTGAAAACCAATCATTAGATTCTTTTAATCTTTTAAAATCTTTTAAAACAAGCACTTTACAAGAAATATATAATAACGCTCATGCAGAAAAAGAGGCAGCTAAAGAATTCATGAATGAGTACCAAGTGATGCTATTCGATTTCATGCACAGTTTACCGTTGGTAGATGGCTTCAAAGATTAATTGCATAAGTTGGTATTAGCTAGTGAACTAAATAGCGTACAAGCCTTCCACAAGGCTAAGAATTTAATGGTTAATTTAGCTAGTGATATTGCTGATGGAACACTTACTATTTCTAAGACAATTAGAAGTGTATTTGTAGGTGCATATAACAAGGTTATTGAACGTTCTAATAGAAACATGAGTATTTCTTTATCTGTGGAAGAAGAACCTCATATAAGCAATCCTGTACCTTTTTATGATTGGTTAAATGAGAAACCTTCTGATAGGCAACCAGTGAAAAGTAAGCCTTTGTATTTAGAAAATTGGTTGGAATGGTAAGTATTTTTTTGTAAGGTGATTTTTTTGTGAAAGGTTAACTTAAAATAAAGTGGCAGATTACTTGAAGAAGGAGTTTAAAATAAGAATGTAGAAATGAAAGTAGGAGATAAATTATATTAGGGGGTAAAATGAAAAATAATAATATTTTAAAAACAATAAACTGGGTACTTTTCACAACCATTGTATTGGTGGGTGTTGTTTCAGCAGTAATTACTCTTTATGACTTAAATGCAGACAATACTGAACAGGCTCGTACGGTATTTCGTTGGGGCTTTTTACACACAATTATTTCAGTGACTATACTTTTAATTTCTACTTTTTTAGCTTTGGGTTGGAAACGACTATTTCCTTTTAACATACCTATCGCAATAATAATAGTTGGTTTTTGTTATGTACTATTTTTCCTTACATTCACGATTGGATGGGTCGGTTTTCTAGGTATATTTGGTTTTTTTATTGCATTCGTAACTGGTGTGATCTTAATAGTATCTTACGCAGTTTTCTATTTTCTTGAAAGTCACAAGACCAATAAAATTTAGCTGGATAGAGGTGTATGAAAAGAAACCTTCTTCAACGAATGAGGTGCTTTATTTTAAGAAGGGTTTAAAGCTTTTTCTTATTGAACTAAAGCACAGTTTAGTGGAATAAGTAGGTAAATAGAAAAGGGGGTAATGGAGGTGTTGAAACCAATGACGATGGTCGCAATAGGGTTTTATGTTCTTGCTTTTTTACTTTACTTCTTCAGTTTTCTTGGAGGCTTTTCAATAGGTTTATATGTATTACTTCCTACGATTTTCGTATTGTTGATGGGAATAGCAGTGAATCTTGGGTTATATAAAAAACAGAAATATTATGTAGTGCCAATCAGCACATCAATAGTGATATGCGGTATTACGTATCCTTTATGGCGCTTTTTAGTTCATAATGTAGATGACGCATATATCTTCTTACCTTTTATCTTTTTCGTATAATACATTTTATTTAAACTAATGGGTGCGTTAGTCAAAAAAAACATCAAAGCAAAATGAGCTTGGAGATACATTTTTCAGCTCATTTTTTATGTGTACTTTAAATTAGACATTACCTTTATAATGCAAAGATTTAAAAGGGATATATAATTATTTCCTTTGTAATGATAAGATTTATGATTAATTTACCTAGATTTTAACCCCATTTTAACCCCAACTACAAAAAATGAAATACTTTTTATATAAATAAAAAAACCACGAACCCTGTGATAACAAGGGTTGTGGCTACTATTAATATATGGTCCCGACTGGTCTCGAACCAGCGACCCCCACCTTGTCGAATTTATCTCGCTAATATAATCTAGATAAAGTGAGTTCGACTAGATTAAATAAGTCTGGTTTAATAAGGTTTTTGAGACAGTGAAAATCATTTCAGTAAAACAAGATCGGTACAGAAAATTAATTATGCGGACAAATTGCGGACAAAAGAGTAAACAGGTGGTCTGTATTACTCTTTTAATGAAAACAGGCTACTACAGGTTCGGTAATGACTAATCGTTAAAATGATTTAATTGTTACATAGTTAGAATGTGTTACCTAATAGAATACTCTCTACGTGTATAACAACATATATTCATTAGACCCGACATTTTATAAATAGAAAGTACCTTATTAAAAGTAAATTTATTAATGACAATAGTAACGAAAATTTATATTCATCGCTAACTCTTTAATTACTATTTTCTTTAGTTAGTGGTGAAAGAGTATCAGGATTTTTAGGTATACTAATACGTAAGGATTATTTTCGCGATAATTTTAACTTCTACCTTTACCTTTTTGTGTAAAAATGGAATATTATAACTATTGGTAGTTTGCTAGAGGGGGAGAAGAATGTTTACTTGTGAAGTATTGTTGTATAATAAAGAATATTGTAAAGTGGCTATTTGTAGATGCTCGATGAGGCAAAGTCTATGAAAGTATTGGATGTAGATTTATTTCAAGAAGGGTTGCAGCGCAACATTATTATGTTAGACAGGCTGAGCAGTGAAATGGAAGCTATCAACGATGCAGTGAAGGGTCTAGTTCAGATGGAGGATCAATTAAAGGGAGCAGGAGGTAATGCCATACGCTCTTTTTATCAGGAATGCCATTTACCACTTCTTCATTTTTTCCAGTCGTTTTCTGAACAGTTTAAACAGGTCCTTAGCCAGATGGTGGCAGCACTTCATTCACTGGAACCTGATTCCTCTGGTTACATACTCGAAACTTTCCTAGATGGAGAGCTAGAACAGGGACTTACGCTTATTGGCAAACTCACTGCTAGATTAACAGATGAGGCAAATAGTATTATGGATCAAGTGAGTGATATTGTTGCCCTGCCTCATTTAGACGATAGCGGAGTGCAGGAGGGAGTCATTAGTTCTAAGAGAAAACGTGATGATACTTTAAACCAACTTTATGAATTCGATGCTACTCAGACATACGCACTGAATCCAATTGAACAAGGTTTGCAGATGATGGACACGTGGTTGACGGAAATCTCTGGACTATTCCAAGCAGGGGTCAAGGATATAAACTTCTTGCCGAGCCAATGGGATATCCTTACGTTTAGAAGTGAGATAAGAACAGCTTTGTTCCCAAAAGTATACTTAAATCCAGATGACTTATGGATAAAAGAACAGGAACAGCTGATTGGTACGGAAATTACCCCAGGAACGTTTCGGGCACTCGAGAGTAAAAAGACCAAAACAATCAAAAGAGATACTTATGGAAGCTTTACCCTGTTAAGATTCCACTTGTATGAAAATGGTCTGATCGTCAAAGAATACCAGCTTGGGACAGGAAAGCCAATTCAATATGAAGTGGTCAACAAAGTAGAAGAGGAATTCGATGATGGTGGTTTCCGCGAGCTCGATGGGTACTTTGAGGGTACAAAACTTGCATTTGTTGATTATTTAAGACCGCATGCGATTGTCAAAAAAGGGGTTAAGCTCGCTTTTTCCTCGGGGGCCAAACTATTTAAATATAAAGGCAATCTTTCTGTAAAGAAGACTCCTACGGTTGAAAGCAAGTCTAAGGATAGTGTGAATGGTAGTAAAGAGGCTGGAAACCCTATTAAGGGTACAGATAAGATTGATAAAACATATAGCCGTCCGTCTGGTTATAGAAAAGGCGTTAAGGATGAATCTTGGGAAAAAGCTAAAGGTGCAGACGGTGAAGTGAGGGACCCAGGAAATGGAAATATAATGAATAAAGAACAACCATGGGATATGGGCCATAAACCAGGATACGAATTTAGAAAGCATCAAAAAAGTGCTCAAGAAAGAGGCATTTCTAGAAAACAGTTTCTAGATGAACACAATAATCCAGACCACTATCGACCTGAGTTACCTTCTACTAATAGAAGTCATAAAGGTGAAGACTTGACTGACAATTATTTTGGAGATTAAGATTATAATGAGGTATTAGGAGGGGTATTATGAGTATTTCAAGTGAAAATAAAATAATTGCAAAGTCAGCTTTACAAGCTTTTGGAGGTAAACCGCAAGTTTCAAAATACTGGGATGAAAGTAATGAAGGTAATATTGATATGCTTTCAACCGCTGATAGACCTTATGAAGGCATTACATCATACTCAACAATTGGACTCTCCGACCATTCAATTGAATATACTGTTGATGGAACTCCTTTACGTATAGAAATTGTTGGAGCTAGTGCATCAGAGTATAAACATTTTCCTAATGTGTTGGCAACCTGTGCTTTTAGTATTATGAATTCAAACTTTTTAGTGTCTCATGGTAAAGTTTTTCGAGATATGATAAAGATGTATTATCCTAATAGCGAAATGAAACATATTCTATTTGTGTCACCATTTTTGTGGGAAGATTTAAAGACGCTTGATTTTCCATACAAGAAGGTAGCTTGGTTACTCGCTGTCCCAATTTCTGAGAATGAGTATATATTTGCCCAAGAAAAAGGAACAGATTCATTAGAAGAATTATTTGAAGAGAATGAGATAGATATATTTGATTTAGAACGAAAATCTATATTCTAAATTTCTGTAAAAAAACCTTGAATGGCTAAATGCCTTTCAAGGTTTTTTTTGTAGGGGGCTACTAAAAAACTGTACTGAATTAAGAAAAGTATATCCTAATGGTGTCGAGAGAGGTCATCCCGCATATGAACCGAAGCACGATTGTGATGGCGATGGATGGGCGTGTGAAAAGTGATGGGTTGGGAAATAAAACATATACGCTTGATTGAATAGAACATTTCTTTGGCGTTCCTAAAAGTATGATTAAAATACCTCTTCAAGAAGGTGATATTGTAGAAATACAAAAACTTGATTATGGGTATGAAATAAATATTTTGGGAGAAGAAACTAAAGATATGAAGGATAAAGTTAATACTTTGCTTGAAAAATTGAAGAGCAAAAATTAGAAAAAGCGACTGTAATGGTCGCTTTTTTATTGGCTATGTTAAAGGTAAAGGTTGATTTAAAATACACATAAAAAATGAGCTAGGATATTTTCTCCTGGCTCATTTTACTTTGATATTGCTTTTTACTAAACCAGCTAATAGGATGTCAATATTTTTCTCTAAAATTATTATTAATCTTATGATATACTATTTTGTGCATGACAAATAGCCCTCCAAAAACCTTTTGGAAGGTTTTCTCTTAATTACTTGTAACC
>NZ_JAMAWN010000026.1:0-53458 GCF_023713305.1 Psychrobacillus sp. MER TA 171
TCCTTTTTGGCCATCGGTTAAGTGCTCAGGTTGCTCTTCAGCAGAGCCTTATCCCCTTAACGGATAAAGTAAGTATGTGTTTAGAATAAAGATAGTAATACATTTACACAAAATATTTTACATTCCCGGAATCGCCCATAGGTTGATGGAAAGTGTCCCATAAAGAGTAAGAAAGAGCCCATAAACAAGGTGGAAGTGACCCATAAATCAAAGAAAAGAGCCCGTAAAGGTGTGAATCGCCCGTAGGCAGGCGGAAAGTGTCCCATAAAGTGTAGAAAATAGCCCATAACCAGGTTCGAAGTGACCCATAAATCAGAGAAAAGCGCCCGTAAAGGTGTGAATCGCCCGTAGGCAGGCGGAAAGTGTCCCATAAAGTGTAGGAAGGAGCCCATAAACAGGTTAGAAGTGTCCCATAAATCAGAGAAAAGCGCCCGTAAAGGTAGGAACCGCCCATAAGCAGGCGGAAAGTGTCCCATTAATCTTACATAATTTATTTTCTTTGTGCCGCTCGTGTTTTACAAAAATAGGAATCATTATTTTAATTTTTGTACATATTAAAAATAAGAAAACGCTCAGATTATGAGCGTTTTAGCGTTTGTTTATTAATCTCTATGCTTATTCCTCTTTTGTTTTCGAACGATAGGTCGATATATAAGGGGCGCTTGTAAATAACTGTTGCTTATCTGCGACACTGGTGAAGTCTAGTGCAACAGACTTTTCCCAGATTTCATAGCTATTAGGTCCATTCCATTCTGATAAGATAATATAAGTATCTGATTTTAAAGGTTTTAAAACGCGTAAAGCTATGAAGCCTGGTTCAGATTCAACAGTTGGAGAAAGGTTTGTATATTGATGTTCAAATATTGGTTTACCTTCATCTGATACGGGGATGTGGTGAAGGACAAAATATCCATTCTCATTAAAACTACCGCGAGATTCTAAAATTTCATAAATACGAGGGACTTGAAAGACGGATTTACCAGTCGTTTCATGAATGAGAACTGAATTTCCTGTTCCATGTAAAATGTATATATTTTCATTGGGGTGTTTATCTTTTATGGACTGCATAAACTCAGGTGTTCCGGACGTCATATATAATTTCATTAAACTTCCTCCAGTATAATTTATATTTTGTATTTATATTTTCCCCTAATTTGCAAATTTAAAAACAACCTTTTTTCAGGATGGTTTGAAATGAGGACAAATTTATGACAATTCCCGTTTATAACTATACATTAATTCAAGAAACGTCTATAGTTGAAGCGTATATTGGAAACGGAATGTAATCGTTATCAAAGGCAATTCAAAAGATTTTCTTCAGGCATTGTAGTAAAGTATTATCATGTAATGTATTTAGGTATAAAATAACATGTTCATAAGAAGGGCAGGAAATGAAATGACTACTTTTAACGACACACTTTTACGTGCAGCGCGCGGTGAGAAAGTGGAACATACACCTGTATGGTATATGAGGCAAGCGGGAAGATCGCAACCAGAATATAGAAAAATTAAAGAAAAATATTCTTTAGAACAAATTACCCACGAGCCAGAGCTTTGTGCGTATGTGACACGTCTACCAGTAGAAAACTACAATGTAGATGCGGCTATTCTTTATAAAGACATTGTAACTCCACTTGTAGGAATCGGAGTAGACGTAAAAATAAAATCTGGTGTTGGACCAGTCATTTCAAATCCAATACGTACCGTACAAGATGTGGAAAAACTAGGAGAATTCTCTCCAGAAGACCACGTACCATTTGTTTTAGATACTATAAAATTATTAACGACAGAACAATTAAATGTTCCACTAATTGGTTTTGCAGGTGCTCCATTCACATTAGCAAGCTACATGATTGAGGGCGGACCATCTAGAAGCTATAACAAAACGAAATCATTTATGGTGTCTGAGCCACAAGCATGGTTTGCTTTAATGGACAAGCTTGCTGATATGATTGTTATTTACATAAAAGCTCAAGTTAAAGCTGGAGCTAAGGCCATCCAAATTTTTGACTCTTGGGTTGGTGCATTAAATGTAGAAGATTATCGTATTTTCATCAAGCCTATTATGACACGCATCTTTTCTGAGTTGCGTGAAACTGGTGTTCCGTTAATCACTTTTGGTGTAGGAGCTAGCCACCTGGCAATGGAATGGCATGATCTACCTGTAGATGTAGTAGGTATTGATTGGCGCCTATCCATCGAGGAAGCTCGTGCAAAAGGATTAACTAAACCACTAATGGGTAACTTGGATCCATCTTATTTAATTGGGGATTGGGCAGAAATTGAGAAACGTGCAAAATTGATTATTGAACAAGGTGTAGCTCACCCTAGTCATATTTTCAATCTAGGTCACGGCGTATTCCCAGAAGTTGATCCGGATGTTTTGAAACGCTTAACTTCGTTTATCCATGATTATAGTAGAGAACTTATTGCAGCGAAATCTAACTAAAATAACTTTTGAGGTGACAAAAATGAAGAAAACAATGGGATTATTAGTAATGGCATATGGAACTCCATATGAAGAAGCGGATATTGAACGTTACTATACGCATATTCGTCATGGTCGTAAACCAAGCGAAGAACAATTAGAGGATTTAACTGGTCGCTATAAAGCAATTGGAGGAATTTCTCCGCTAGCTAAAATCACAGAAAACCAAGCAAAAGGTCTTTGCGAACGTTTAAATGAAGTACAAGATGATATTGAATTTAAGTTATATATTGGCTTAAAGCATATCGAACCATTCTTAGAGGATGCAGTGGCAGAAATGCATAAGGATGGAATCACGGAAGCCGTTTCCATCGTATTGGCTCCACATTTCTCAACGTTCTCGATTAAATCATATAATGGACGTATCAAAGAAGAGGCTGAAAAACTAGGCAACCTTAAAATAACTTCTGTAGAAAGCTGGTATACAGAGCCTAAGTTCATCCAGTATTGGAGTAATAAAGTAAGTGAAGCATTTTCAGCAATGTCAGAAGAGCAACGTGAAAAAGCCTGCTTAATCGTTTCTGCTCACTCTTTACCTGAAAAAATTAAAACTTTGGGAGATCCATATGAGGATCAACTAAAAGAAACAGCAGATTTAATCGCTGAGGCTGCTGGTGTAAAAAATTATGCAGTAGGCTGGCAAAGTGCTGGTCAAACTCCTGAACCATGGATTGGACCAGATGTACAAGACTTGACTCATGATTTACACAAAGAAAAAGGCTACACAACATTCGTTTATACTCCAGTAGGATTTGTTTCAGAGCATTTAGAAGTTCTTTACGATAACGATTACGAATGTAAAGTGGTTTGTGATGAAATCGGTGCTACTTATGTGCGTCCTGCTATGCCAAACGACCAGCCTCAATTTATTGATGCTATGGCGGACGTAGTTATGAAGCATTTAAAAGCTTAAAAAAAACGTTTGATAAAATGCTCTAAAAGTTATTGGCTTTTAGAGTATTTTTAGTAAGTATATGGAGTTTTACATTACCATTCTGGGAGGATTTTTCGAATGAAAAAGGTCATTATCTCACTAGCACTACTTGTATCTTTAACACTGGTAGGCTGTGGTGAAAAGGAAGAAACACATTCAAGTACTAGTCATCAAGGAACATTAGAAGAGGTTATGGTAGAGATTCAAACACCTAAAGAGTTACCTATTAACGAAGATATCAAGCTTTCCGCTAAAGTTACTCAAAATGGGGAAGCAGTAAATGATGCAAATTCTGTAGAGTTCGAGGTATGGGAATCAGGACTTCGTGACGAAGGACATATGGTAGAGGGTAAGCTTACAGAGGATGGTGTGTATGAAGCTGACTTTACTTTTGAACATGACGGAGTTTATTATATGTTTGCTCATACAACCGCAAGAGATATGCACGTAATGCCTAAACAAGAGCTTACAGTAGGTACACCAGATATGAGTAAAGTGTTACCTGATGATAGTGATAACTCGATGGATCATATGAGTGAAAAACATTAAATTTTACTTGCGTAAATAAACAATAGAGAGTATTATAATGACTAGTTGACCGAAATGGTTTTCTGGTCATTTTTTTTATGAGGAGGGATAACCAAATGGACCGCAAACAGGAAATTTTAATGGCTGCCAATAAATCCTTTTCTCTTTTCGGATATAAAGCAACAACTATGGAGCAAATAGCCAAGATTGCAAATGTAGGAAAAGGAACTATATATAATTTCTTTGAAAACAAAGAAGTCTTGTTCCAAGAAATTGTCCTTCATATGATTGAAGAAATGAAACTGGAAGCTGTTAATGTCATTATAGAAGATGCTCCATTTCAGCAAAATGCTCATGCAGCGCTTATAAAGATGCTAGAGTTCCGTGAAACACATCAATTGTATGCAAAAATAATTGATGAGGAAAAACAATGGAAAACTCCTGCAGTAAAGCATGTCATTGGCCAAGTCGAGCAAGCTATTGTTTCGTTCATATGTGAGAAAATCAATAAATATGTTAAAAAGGGAGAAATCCGACAGGTAAATGCAGAGCTTGTAGCATATTTATTATTAAAGGCTTATGTTGCATTCGTAAATGATTGGAACTTAACCCACGATGATTCATTATCTGAAGAAGATATTGCTAACTTCTTTCAGGATACAATTTTTCGCAGTCTCGCAATTTGAGACTCATTTTTTTAGTCAAAAGTGACTAAATGAACATATCGGTCATATAGTATTAGGAGGAATCGACATGATAAAATCGGAATGGAAAGGTATTTTTAAAAACAAAAAATTATTGATTTCAATAATTGCAGTTTTATTTATTCCAGTGATGTATGCTGGGATGTTCTTATGGGCTTTCTGGGATCCGTATGCTAATTTAAGTGATCTACCTGTAGCAGTTGTTAACTCCGACGAAGGAGCAGAGTACAACGGAACGGAGCTCTCCCTAGGTAAGGAGTTAACAGATAAGCTACGAGAAAGTGGCCAATTTAAATTTGTATCTGTATCTGAAAAAGAGGCAGATGCCGGTTTATTAAACCAAGATTATTATTTATTAATTGAGATTCCAGAAAACTTCTCTGAACATGCAACGACTTTATTAGATGAGAAGCCAGAAAAAATGGTCATCACTTATAAAGCAAATGAAGGATTTAATTTCTTATCATCGCAAATAGGTGAAACAGCAATGGATCGTATTCGTGCAGAAGTGAATGAGCAAGTATCAGCAACTTATGCTGAACAGCTTTTTGATTCGATTACGAAGCTAGGTGACGGATTTGCGGAAGCCTCTGATGGGGCAGGGCAGCTAAAAGACGGCGTAGCTGAAGTTAATAATGGTGCCTCTAACCTAAAAGGCTACTTAGAACAATTAGCTAGTAGCACGATTGAGCTGAATGATGGTACTAATAAGGTAGTTGATGGTATTAATACAGCTGCTACGGGATCTAAGGATTTAAATGAAGGTCTGGGAACACTTGCGGATGGTTCTTCTCAGCTTACAAATGGCGTTAGTCAAACGGCTGAAGGGGCCGCAGCTTTAAATAGTGGTATTAAAGAGTACACAGCTGGTGTAGATAAACTAAATGAAAGCTATCAATTACTTAGCGAAAAGGAAAAAGGCCTGCTAGATTCCTTGGCTAAGCTTCAAGCGAGTAGCTCCAAATTGAATGACAGCACAAACCAACTGGCTCAAGGCTCTGCTAATGTAACAGCTGGTATCCAAGCCTTATCTCAACAATTAGGTCAGTTAACAGCTGCTTTACCTCCAGAACAGTCGGCTGCTATTACAGAGACATTAAAGCAACTAGAAGCTGGTAGTACCTCAGTTTCCACAGGCTTAGAACAATTAGCTGGTGGAACTCAGGATTTAACTACTGGTACTTCTCAAATAGTAAGTGGAGCAGAACAGCTGAGTGGAGGTTACTCACAAGCAAAGCAGGGTGTTTCTCAATTAGCATCATCTTCCGCAGCATTAGTAGAAGGTTCATCTAATCTTGCTGGTGGTACGACTACCCTAAATGAAAAAATGAACGAATTCAACGCTGGAATCAGTCAGGCGTATGCTGGATCCTCTAGCCTTGTGAAGGGCTTGAACGAGCTAGCTAACGGCTCATCTCAATTGAAAGAGGGTACTGGTACACTTGCTACGAAATCAGGTGAATTAGCAGATGGTTCTACTAAACTAGTAGAAGGTACACAATTATTGGCAGATGGAACGGAAACCTTGCAATCTAGCTTAAAAGAAGCAAGTGAGCAGGCAGGCGAAGTAACACCATCTGAATCGACTTACGAAATGGTTGCATCCCCTGTAGATGTTAATATCGTAGGGGTCAATGAGGTACCTAACTATGGAACAGGCTTCACACCTTATTTCTTATCACTTGGGTTATTTGTCGGTGCATTATTAATTTCAATTGTCTTCCCATTTGTTCAACCAGCAATTGCTCCAACAAGTGGGGCCAAATGGTTTGCTAGTAAAATAACGGTTTTAAGTGTGGTAGGAATTATTCAATCGCTGTTTGTAGTTGCGGTTGCACTATTTGTCTTAAAGCTTGAAACTCAAAGTGTAGGACTGTTCATCCTTTCTGCAGTCATTACAAGCTTCACATACTTAGCATTAGTACAGCTGCTTGTTTCGATTTTAGGTGATCCAGGAAGATTTGTTGCAATTATTGTCCTAATTCTGCAACTCACAACAAGTGCAGGTACATTCCCATTAGAACTAATACCAGCACCGTTGCAATTCTTTAATAAATTGTTACCAATGACTTACTCAGTCCAAAGCTTTAAAGCATCTATTTCTACAGGTGATTTAAGTCATTTCTGGTTTAATAATAGCTTCTTACTTGGCGTAATGGTAGTGTGCTTAGTAATAACATTCGGATACTTTATGTTATTGTTTACAAAACGCTATTCTAAACAAACAAAAGAAGCGTAATATAAAATTATTAAAGCTCCTCACATTTTACGAAAAGTAAAATGTGAGGAGCTTTATTTTGTACATATTGTTCCGTTAGACTTCCTGTTTTTCCTTTTTCAATTTTTCTACTAGAGGCATCACTTGCTCTGCAAACCGCTTCATTTCCGTGTGCTGAGGGGAAAACTGAAGGATTAACAGATTTACTCCAGCTTCCTCAAACGAAATAATTTTTTTAGCAAGTTGTTCCGGTGTGCCTATTAAGTCTGGCCGTAATCCTCGGTTGGAAACGGAATAATCCTTAAGCTGCACCTCCACGTTAAGATGAGATTTGCTAACAAAATCCTTGTAGCCCTCATAACCAGGAGAACCTTCTTTCACTTCCGTAATGCGAGCAAGTTCTTGTTGAACTTCCTCCTCGGTATCTCGACAAATGATATAGGCAGACATCCCAAACGTTTCTAATGGTTTTTCCCCAAGCGATTGGCGTCTAATTTTCATGTCATTAATTTTTTCAGTAATTTCCTCTACTGTGCCACCATGCATAACATAGGAGTCACAGGTTTTAGTAATTGTTTGCTTTCCAGCTTCACTTTCTCCACCAGCATATAGGGGGATATGCTGTTTCATTGGCTTCGGAGACAAGTAGGTGTTTTTATATTGATAAAACTGGCCAGTATAAGTAAAAGGTGTTTCTTTCCATAATCCTTTTAAGATGTGGATAAACTCCTCTGTCCGTGCATACCGTTCATCATGTGCTGTGAAGATACCTCCATATTGTCTTGCTTCCCCTTCCCACCATGCAGATACAACATTGAGAGAAAAACGTCCGTTGCTGATGTGATCTATATTTGCTGCTGCTTTTGCCGTTAACGCAGGATTATGGAAGCCAGGTCGAATCGCAGTTAAAATTTCTATTCGTTTCGTTACAGCTGCGATAGCCGCAGCAGTTGACCATGCATCTAAAGAGGGACTCTCCAATCCTTTAATATCATTAAGATTTAATTCCGCTATTAAGGTTAAATCGTAACCCCAGTCTTCCGCATTTTGTGCTAGCTCTTTTACATATTCAAACGTTGCAGGCATATCCTCATCTGTTACATTTCGTAACCATCCACCGAATACAGGCAACCAAAATCCAAACTTCATTATGAATCCTCCCTTTTTATTTTATTAATTCCGAAAATTATTATTACTAATCCTATCATAATACTTGGTTATTAACAATAAATGATTTATGGTTAAACTCATTCATTAATATACGCAAAAAAACCAGCTAGGAAGGGGAGCTTCTAGCTGGTAATTTTAAATAATTATAGGTTGTTGCATTTATCACAGTGGTTCCCATAGCATTCATGTTGCTCTTCAATTGGCTCGCCGCATGTTACGCATTTCTTTTTGGGCAGGTTACGGAAAAATTCTAATACGTTTTCTAACATATATATTCCACCTCCATCTGTTATATAACTGTTTCGATTGAATTCATTGTAATATAACACAGAATGTTTTGTCAACACTTTCTATGGATTTTTGCTAAAATAGGAATAAAGGAGTGATACCCATGTTTTTTATTGATAATAAAGGAATTACTGATCCACGCATTAACTTAGCTATTGAAGAATATGCCCTCAATACTATGGATGTAGAGAAGGATTCATTTCTTCTGTTTTACATAAATCAGCCATCAATCATTATAGGGAGAAACCAAAACACAATTGAAGAAATTAATACAGATTTTGTAGAGCAAAACGGTATTATCCCAGTACGCCGCCTTTCTGGTGGAGGAGCAGTTTACCATGATCTTGGTAATTTAAATTTCAGCTTCTTGACGAAGGACGATGGAGATAGCTTCCGTAACTTTAAAAAGTTTACCCAACCAGTTGTAGACGCACTACAGAAAATGGGAGTAGACGCAGAGCTATCTGGAAGAAATGATATATTAGCTGGAGGAAAAAAAATCTCTGGTAATGCTCAGTTCTCCACTCGTGGAAGAATGTTCAGTCACGGTACACTAATGTTCGATACTGAAATCGATGCCGTTGTTTCTGCATTAAAAGTTAAAAAAGACAAAATTGAGTCAAAAGGAATTAAATCCATTCGTAGTCGTGTTACAAATATAGTAGATCTACTGGACAAGCCGATGACGATAGAGGAATTCCGCTTAGCGATACTTTCTTCTATTTTTGGAGGGGAAGACAAGGTTCAATATTGGGAACTAACGGAGGAAGACTGGGCTAATATCCACAAGCTATCTGAAGAGCGTTATCAGAAATGGGAGTGGAACTATGGAAAATCGCCCAAATCTAATATCCAGCATTCCCACCGATTCCCTACGGGCAGTGTAGACGTTCGTCTGGAAGTAAACAAGGGAGTTATAGAAGAGGTTAAATTTTTCGGAGACTTCTTTGGAGTAGGAGAAGTGGAAGAGGTAGAAGTGCTGCTTGTAGGCAAAAATTATAGCAAGGAAGCCATTGAACAAGCTCTAGAATCAGTAGACGTACCAAAATACTTTGGTGGGATAACGAAAGAGGAATTGATCCAGCTAATGTACTGATTAATTGTTCGAATAGTACCGAGTAAACAGTCCATATCTAAATGGGCTGTTTTTTTTGTTTAAAAGGCACATCAAAGACCCGTTTAGGGAGAACTTCGATGATACCTTTTACTTTTTTTATATCTGAAATAAGTACGATAAAAAAACGCACCTGGAGGATCCAAATGCGTTCATCATTCATTATTTTACTTCCTTAAAGCCTTGACTAACTAGCATATCAGCTGATTTTTCCATACTAATTCCATTTTTTTTAGGGTCTTCGCTAAAGGTCATACCTGGCAGGTCCATAATTTCATCAAAGTCGACAGCCTCATAATCTATTACTAAGGATTCGATTGCCTTGGTATCATCATACTCAAGTTTATGTGTTATTCCATCAATGTTTTGGAATTGTTCGGTCATAGGCTCAAAAAGTTCTTTCGCCTGTTCTTTCGATTCAATACCAGCTAGTTCATACTCGATAACATTTTCTGTTGTTTGCTTTGTAACTTTATCACCTTTCGCCGTGTACTCTAACGTTGTTGCAATGCCATTTTGCTCAGCCTCAAACGTTCTAGTTGTTTCATCTTCACCACATGCTGTCAGAAATACAGCCAAAACTACTAACGTAATAAATCCGATTAATTTTTTCATTATTAAACTCCTTGTCATTTGTTATTTTAATATAGTCGTATAGGTGCATTACATTAAACCTTCACATTTTGATGAGAGGTTTCCTCTATATACAACATACAACTCCAACCTCCTAAACTCAGCAATAGGTCATTAAATAAAAATCAACCCTTTCTACTAATTTATTAGCAAAATGATTTCAAAACAAAAAGCCCCTGTATAAGTCACGTATTTTCATAACTTCGGCAAATCGGTACTACTAATATTATGGAATAACTACATGATTGATCTTTTTTATGTAAATAAAGAGGATCTTAATTTTGCTGAATAACATATAAGTTTTCAAAGTGACGTTTGTATTGTACAAGGGGTAATAACTGTCATTTTGATGAAATCTTTTTGCTAATGAAACTTTTACCCGTTTTTACCATTTATTAAACATAAAGTGGTAAAATATATAAGAAAAGTAATTGTAGTAGGAGTGAGGAAATGAAAAAGAAGTCAGAGAAGCTGTTAATAGCAATGATATTGATGTTTAGTTTTGTTTTTGTGAATGGGACAAGCATGGAAGCTGCAAGTATAGTCATGTGGGGGAAAACAGAACTGAAGCTAGGTCAAATTGGTAAAGCGACTATAGTAAAAGATTCTACTTTAGTGAAGATAGGGGAGGACGGATCCCTTCAAACAATAAGAAAGCTGAATCAAGGCGATGAATATCGTGTATATAGCTATAAAAGTACACACAATGGATTATATGGGGTTGGTGGGGGATCTTATATTCAAAAAAACAATAATGTCCTATACGAAACTCCTTCCAAATCAAAATTAGCTCTTTTAGAGAATCCGCCGAAGACTTCTGTCCCGACAAAACCTGCAAAATCAGAAAACGGTAATGGTATAGAGGTTGTACCCGGTGCTCCTACAAAATTTCAAAACTGTAAGGAGTTAAACAAGGTATATCCACAAGGAGTAAAAAAAGGGCATCCTGCTTATGCGTCAAAGCATGACAGAGATAAGGATAACTGGGCATGTGAAAGATAATATGAGTACTAAATTTAATGGTGTTTCCTAAGGGAATACCATTTTTTTGTTGTTTAGAATTATAAAATTCTAAAACCTGTGGATAAATTAATGTCTAGCTCCACCGCCTTGCCCCTCGAGGTCAAATGGTTAAAAGCTGCTCCTGCGCAAGCTCGTCGCAAACAAGAACGTTTGCGGTGACTGAGGAACTGCCTCCTCACTTTTCATGTTTCAATAAACTTCCATCGACATATTTTTATTATTTTTGTAGGATAATAATATATGGAAGGAAGTTGATGATTTTGTTTAATAAGTTTATGAAAATATTTATAGTATTACTTTTATTTGTAGGTCTAGGTTTCTCTAATCAATTAACTGCTGAGGCCGCTCCAGTTATGTGGGGGAAAACAGAGCTTAAGCTAGGACAAATAGGTAAGGTTACTATATTAAAAGAGACGAAACTCGTAAAAATGGAAAACGGTACTTTAAAAGAAGTACGTAAATTAACAAAAGGTGAAGAGTTCCGTGTCTATAGTTATAAAAGCGAACATAGCGGTCTCTACGGTGTAGGCGGCGGAAGCTTTATACAAAAAGATACTTCTAAAGTGAAATATGAAACACCATCAAAAAGTAAGTTAGCATTACTAGAACAGCAAACTACTTCCCAAAGCAATGCAACAAAAGTTATGTGGGGAAAAACAGAGCTGAAAAAAGGACAAATAGGTAAGGTTACGATATTAGGGGACACACGATTAGTTAAGTTAGAGAATGGTTCACTATCAACCGTACGTAATTTGAAAAAGGGCGAAGAATTCCGTGTGTATACATATAAGAGCGAGCAAGGTGGCTTATATGGTGTAGGTGGCGGAAGCTATATACAAAAAAGCACAAAAGTTAAGTATGAAACACCATCTAAATCAAAGCTAGCTCAATTAGAGGCTTTATCTGCCAAAGAAATGAAGGTACATTTCATTGATGTCGGTCAAGGAGATTCAATATTAATTCAGTCACCAAACGGGAAAAGTATGCTGATTGACGGTGGCGGAAAGTCAAAAGATGATCCAGTTCTGAAATTCCTCAAGTCCCAAGGTATATCAAAGTTAGATTATGTGGTAGCTACACACCCCGATGAAGATCATATAGGTGGACTAATATCGGTTTTAAAATCTGATATTAAAATTGGCACGTTTTTAGATAGCGGTAAAGCACATACTTCTAATACGTATAAAGAAATGATACAGTTAATAACTAATGATAAGTCCATTATTTTTAAACCTGCGACAAAAGGTGAAGTAATTTCTTTTGATGGTTTGATATTTAATGTACTTCATGCAAACGCAAAAGCAAGTGACAATAATGACGCATCTATCGTTTTAAAGCTAATTTACAATCAAGTTTCGTTCCTTTTAACAGGTGATGCAGATACAGGAATAGAATCAGAAATGATGAGCAAGTATAATGTAAAATCTACAATTTTAAAAGCTGGTCATCACGGCTCAGATACGAGTAGCTCTGCTGCGTTTATTAATGCTGTGAAGCCAGCAGTTACCATTCTTTCTTATGGGGAAAGTAATTCATATGGTCATCCTAATAAAACAATAGTAAATCGTTTAACCTCATCTGGTTCAAAAATATACCATACTGCTATTTCAGGTACAATAACAGTAACAACAAACGGAACAACATATTCAGTTGGAGGTAAAACATATACAGCAACAGGAACAACGACAGGGTCAGGGACATCAACTGGATCAGGAACAACAACAGGAACTGGAGCCGTTAAACCAACTACTCCCGTGTCTAACGGAAAAGTTGTAATTAAAAGTAAGAACTTACAAACTGAAGAAGTAGTATTGGAGAATACAGGTACCACAACGGTTAATCTTAAAAATTGGGTTATAGTGTCAGTAGAAGGCAATCAGCGTTTTACTTTACAAAGCTATTCTCTTGGAGCAAAAAAAACTGTAACGTTAACAAGTGGATCAAAAGCAAAGACTGGTACTGGATATATTAAAATATCAGGAGCTCAAGTTTGGAACAATTCAGGAGATCCTGCCCAACTATTAAACCCTCAGGGAGTGAAGGTAAGTGAGCTTAAGTAAAAAGTATACACTAGACCGCATTGAAGAAGGTATGTATGTTTTTTTGGAAGCACCAGAAGAAATGAACCAGCTGATCCTACCAACATCTACTTTCGATCTTGAACTAAATGAAGGCGATATTGTTAATATCACAACAACTGATGAAGGATATCAGCTGGAAGTTTTAAAGGAAGAGACTCTCGCGAGACGTAAAGAAATTAGTGCTTTATTAGAAGATCTAATAAATAGAAATAAATAAAATGAAATCCCATTCCAATTTGGAGTGGGATTTTTTATAATTCTAGACGTTAAGATAGCTGAGCTAAAGGAATCGTTAGTTGAATAGTATATAGTGAATATATATAATATATAAAGAGGTATAGACGGATGTATATATTAAGTTAATTGATAAAGATAAAAATTTATTTTAACTATATTTCGAAAATATTTTCGAGGGGTTTACGATAGATACACACATGGATGTAAAGGAGGTATCTGCATGCAAATCATTATATCTAACAGTTCAAAGGAACCGATTTATGAACAGATTTTCAAACAAATTCAGACTAAAATCTTGTCAGGTGAGTTAAAAGAAGGAACCGCTTTACCTTCCATTAGACAATTGGCCAAAGATTTAAGAGTCAGTGTGATCACTACAAAACGAGCATATGAAGAATTAGAAAAGGCGGGCTTCATATATTTAATTGTTGGAAAAGGTTCATTTGTAGCGGAGCAAAATTTAGATGTTATTCGAGAGAAAAAATTACGTGTAATTGAAGAACAATTAAGTGCGGTTATCTCCAACAGTAAAGAATCAGGGTTATCTTATGAGGAATTACAAGGTTTATTAAAGCTGCTGTACGAGGAGTGAGAGGAATGGGAAATGTAATAGAGTTCCAGGGGGTTTCTAAAAAATTTGAGACATTAACTATCGACAATGTAGATTTACAGATAAAAGAAGGATACACAACAGGATTTATTGGTCCAAATGGATCTGGTAAATCGACGATGATCAAGTTAATGATGAATCTTTTACAGCCGGATAAAGGAAAGGTAAGTGTATTTGGACAAAATTATGCCAGCCATGAGAAAGAAATTAAAAACCGTATAGGCTTCGTATACGACAGCAATATATTTTATCAATCCCTGAATTTAAAAGAAATTAGTAAAATAGTTGCTCCCGCTTATAAAGCATGGGATGATCAACAATTTAATCAGTATGTTAATCAATTTGAGTTACCTCTAACTAAATCTCTTAAAAATTTCTCTAAAGGTATGAAAATGAAAGCTTCTATAGCTATTGCCTTATCTCATCATGCTGAATTAATTATTATGGATGAGCCGACATCAGGATTAGATCCTACGTTTCGCAGAGAGTTGCTAGACATTTTTCAAGGAATTATGGTAAATGAGGGTAGGAGTATATTTTTTTCAACGCATACGACAAGCGATTTAGAACGTTTTGCTGATTATATTGTATTAGTTGATAAAGGGAAAATTCTTCTTAACCAACGCATAGATGAGTTACAGGAACGATATGTCGTTGTAAAAGGAAGCACGGATTTACTAGACCGAGATACAGAAGCGCATTTCATTGACATAGAACGTTCTCAAGGAGTATTTCAAGCTTTGTCAAAAGATGCAGAAGAAGTACAAAAAGTCTTTGAGGATCATGTCGTGATAGAGAAAGCCTCTTTAGATGAAATTATGTATTATATGAAATCTGCCCAAAGAAGCAAGGTAAATAGTTAAATTTATAAATGACCGCGAAAAAGCGTCCGAGATATGAACATAAACCAATTCTAAATGCATATAATTTTCTTTTTAACGTTCGTGTTCTTCTGTAAAAATAGGAAATATGAAAATGAGTTTAAAAGATAATGTTTTAAAGACTTTAATAATATATTAAGGTCTTTTTTTAGCTTTGTTAAAGTTATTGGTTGATTTTTACTATCAACTCTTTTTATAGCGACTGTAAATATAAAAGGAACATTCAAATCGCTATTAAGAACATAAATAGATGATGAAATTGGGGGTGGTGACAGTTTTTCAACTTTGCTTATGCGAGTAAATTGATTAGCGCTTTATCGATCCTAAGCTGTTCCCATTTATTGATTGGAGCGTCAGACGGCGACTCCTACGTGATGGGTGATGGCTTATCGCTCACCCCGAGGAAAGCGTCCGTCTGGTCCCGAACAATCAATTCTACTCTCTGATCTAAGATTTCTTTGCATCATAAATCATCCCAAACCCTTTCACATAGCTTTTTTTTACAAAAATCAGATTTTAATATTGTGCATACCGTTAATATAGTATATAGTGTGTATATATCACATATACTCTTTTGCTTTATCTATGTCAGGAGGGGGTTCTAGCTCAGTTAATTTCATAAATAGCTTTTTAACATTTAAACATGTACCTTTCTATCTGATGATTGCGATAGGAGATGACTCCAGGGGGATGAGTTAATGAGCAATAAAAATCCTGTCAAAGAAAAGTTTGATAGCACGCATTTTAATTTTAATAAGGGGTGAGGAAAATAGAAAATTTAGTAGAGTTTAAAAATGTCAGCAAATATTTTAAAGATTTCTCCTTAGAGAATATGAATTTACATGTTAAACAAGGGCAAATAACAGGATTTGTAGGGGCGAACGGGGCAGGGAAATCATCCACCATGAAGCTAATAATGAATCTTTTACAACCAGATACAGGTGAAATAAAAATATTTGGTAAGGATTATGCCGATCATGAAAAGGAAATTAAAGAGCGCATAGGATTTGTTTATGATAGTAATGTATTTTACGAGAGTTTGAATCTAAAAGAAATCCGTAAAATAATTGGCCCAGCTTATCAAAATTGGAGTGACAGTCAATTTAATGATTATGTTAGAAAGTTTGAACTCCCATTAAACAAAGCTATTAAAACCTTTTCCAAAGGAATGCTGATGAAAACTTCTTTAGCAATAGCCCTATCTCATGAAGCTGAATTTATAATGATGGATGAGCCGACAGCTGGTTTAGATCCCGTTTTTCGAAGAGAATTGCTGGATATTTTAAAAGATATGATGGTAGATGGAAGGCGGACTATCTTCTTCTCCACCCATATAACCAGTGATTTAGAAAGAATCGCAGATAATATTACTTTCATTCATAAAGGAAAGATTCTTTTCAACGAGTCGATAAGAAATATACAGGAGCGTTATGCATTAGTAAAAGGAAGTGCAAATCTAATCAACCAAGACATTGAAAAATGTTTTATCAGTATGGAACGTTCCTCTACAGAATTTCAAGCAATAACAAATAATGCAGAAGAAGTAAAAAGATTATTAGGAGCTCAAGTGGTTATTGAAGAAGCTACCTTGGAGGATATTATGTTTTATACGAAAGGAGCTATAGGGCAATATGTATAATTTGATAAAAAAAGATTTAGTTATTCAAAAAACACAGATACTACTTTTTATTCCGTTTATTATGTTCTTTGCAATATTTGCTGATCATATGAGTCCAGCCTTTGTTTTTCTGATGGCTAGCATGTATATACCACTGAATGGATATATTTACGATGAACAAGTAGAATCTAATATCCTTCTTAATTCTTTGCCTTATACGAGAAAAGAGATTGTGGCAGCAAAGTACATCGGCGCTCTTGCATATATGGTTCTATCAATAGGTGTCGCTAGTATCATTTTTTATATATTTAGTTATGACTTTTTGATAAAGGATATATCTATCGCTATGGGATTATTCTTCATTTTCACAGCAATAGCCTTTCCGTTATTTTATATTTTAAAACCCGGATATATAGGTGCAGTGGTTATGGTTGGATTTCTATTCTTAGCTGTTGTTATCCCGCCAGTCTTTCAATTCCTGAGCAAACATCTCACTACGATTACAGATTTTCTAACTAGCATGTCGACAACAACTCTTTACCTTAGTGGCGCAGCTACCTGCATTATAATTTATCTAATTTCCTGGATGGTTAGCCAATCTGTATATCAGCGAAAGGTATTTTAAGTTTGGAAAATTGGAGTTCAGAAACGTTCATCACTAAAAAAGGAATGTCTCCAATCTGAGACATTCCTATATAGGCTATTTTGTTTAAATAACATGTCTTAAAGAATCATATACAATTGTGATACACTTTTCTAACCGACGGGATCGGCTATTCTCATCTACTATGTGAAGGCTAATACCGTACTCATTAAATAAGCTTTTCAATTGTTCATTGTCCTGTAACCTCTGTTTTTGTGAGACAGGAAGTCTGGTTCCATCCATTTCATACTCATTATGAGGTTCTAAGTAAATGTAAGTATCTATTTGATTTACTCGACTCTTAATCATTTCGCTCAAAACTGCGCTTTTTTCGCCGATACTTTTTAATCTGAAAAACTGGGTGTATGTTTCCTCCGTATCAATAAAGAGCACTTTATTGGCTGTAGGCACCGCTTGCAAAATAGCATAGCTATGTCCAAAAGCGATTTGATGGAAGTCCTCTGGCATGTCGATATCAAAACAACCATTGATGTTATCGTAGAAGGCTCTACCGTATTCTTCTACAAGGTTCGTTTGAAAGTGAGCAGCTAGTAGCTTAGCCATCGTTGACTTCCCTGTAGACTCTACTCCGCATAAGCAAATTCTTTTAACGTATGATTCCCTTACAGCTGGAGGTAGCATTTCCCAATACGAATAGACACCTTTATCTCGTATTTCTGTTGCGGAGATAGGATATTGGGTGCTCAGTCTATCAAAAAGGATATGCTCACTATCAGGAAAGTACATATTAAAATAATCTTCATAGTCAGCTTCACTACTAAACACATAATCTAATTTTCCACCAAGCTTTTGAAGCAATTCCTCATTGGCCTGCTTCACTAATGGATCTGTCATATACCCGTCTGAACGACGCTCATAGTGAGACAGCACACGAACATTCGGCATATCTTTTGTGGCTTTAGTAACCCAACGCTCTCTTAGACGAGGAGACACCCATTTAAAATTACTGTTTAGACACAGGTCTTACTCATAGGCTTCATCGTAGCCTACAACTACAAACAACACATCTACTAGCGAAGCAGCTTTTATAATACAGCTGAGATGCCCCATATGAAATGGTAAAAACTTTCCTCCATAATAACCAAATGTTAAATTTCGGTCATATTCCTCAATTGGAAGGCCGTAGTTCATACGCTTCTCCTTCAAGATTATGTTGCGCTCTGTGCATTTTCAGCCAGTTTACATATCCGTAAATAGAGTTCACTAAAAATGCCGACCACATAACAAGCATTGACCAGTCATTTCCGCCCGTTTTTGTAAGTGTGATCACCCAAAGGACAATTGTTAATCCATTGACAGCGATCCAAAGCACCCATTGCTCTGCATAACGTTTAAGCATCAATATTTGAGCTAGAACAGATAACACAACTGCAGCTGAATCTAATCGAACCTGTTGGCCACCAATAGCATTTAAAAGGTAGGCATAAGATATAGACGCTACAATAGAGATAACAATTATATACATCCATCCTTTTTTGTCTAATCGTTTTACAGAGACGTCTTCGCCAATTGTCTGAACTTTCGTTAGGTTTTTTCTCCATAAATAGATTCCGATAAACTGTATTGGAAAATAGAACAGTCCATTCAGCATAGACTCCCCATATAATCCATACGTATAGGTGATGTAGGCATAAGTAGACGTGTTTACAATACCAAAATAATAATTACTAATTTTCCCCTTTGCTACCAATACCACACAAAGCATACCTGTTAGTGAGCTTATTAGACCTAATAATGAATCCTTCCAAGCAAAAAACAAATAAATATTAACTAACGTAAATACACCCAACCAAACTTTTTCAAATAAAGTCCAGTCCTTGAACATTCCCATCACTCTCTCCTTTATTCATCATGTTATTCTCCCCTACAATAATTCCATACAATCCTCAGGAGGTTCTTGCAAATAAGTAAAAATTACCCTCCTTTATAAGAAAATGTATCGAACAATAAAACAATAGATTATTCTGATAATAAATACAATATCCTTTGAAAAATAAATTTTTAAAATGTCACCACCACAATAGGAGAGGCTTAAAAAATATGATTGTGGTATGAATTCTTTGGGTGTATGAAGAATAATAAAGAAAGATTTGATATGATAAGAGAAGAACTTTTTAAGGGGGATTACTGTGGACACACACCGAGTGCTAGTAGTGGAAGACGATAAGAAAATTGCAGCACTACTGGCAGATACATTAAGAAAATATCACTATGAAGTACATACTATAGAAGACTTTGACCATATAATTGAGGAATTTACAGCCTTTGATCCACACATTGTTTTACTTGATGTGAATTTACCTTCGTATGACGGCTATTATTGGTGTAGACAATTAAGACAGCTTACGACTTGTCCGATTATTTTTGTTTCGGCAAGATCAGGTGAAATGGATCAGATTTTTGCTTTAGAAAATGGGGGAGACGATTTTATTACGAAGCCTTTCCATTATGAAATCGTCCTAGCTAAAATACGAAGCCATTTAAGAAGGACGTATGGGGAGTATGCAGCAAAGCAGGAGGAGAGAATTGTCCGAGCTGGAAAGCTTCAGCTTTTCTTGGAGCGGATGGAGCTACATATTGGGAAGGAAGAAATTCCTCTTCAGAAGAAAGAGTGTACCATACTAGAATTACTGTTAAGAAACTATCCTAAAGTAGTGACACGGGAGCAACTATTAGAAGAGCTCTGGGATGACCAGTCCTTTGTTGATGAGAACACATTGAATGTGAACATGACAAGAGTCCGTAAAAAGCTTGCGGATTACCATGTGAGCTCCACCATTGAAACGGTACGAGGAGCAGGTTATCGCTTAAACCTTAGTTCGGAGGAATCCTGATATGTTTCGTTTATTTATAAAAGAACATTCTATCTTTATCATATTTCAAATTTTCCTTGTGTTATTTATCATGCTCCTTTATTGGCTGGATGGCTTTCGAAACGTTGATACTGCCGTATACTCAATCGTCATTAGCACCATCCTAACACTTACCTTTTTAGGGACGCTTTTTATAAAAAAAATGTCGTTTTATAAAAAAATACTATCTGTTCCAAACAAAATAGAGGTAGTCTTGCAAAAAGAAGGATACTCCCCCGAAGTAAGACAGGTGGAGACCTATTTGCAGCACATCTATCGTTTATATCAAAAAGAGGTACAGCTTTTATATGCAACTCAAAACAGGCATCTGCAATTTATGAACAGCTGGGTTCATCAAATGAAAACTCCAATTTCTGTTTTAGAAATGATGGGACAAAATGGGGAACAGATGGACTCTAAAAGTGTTCTCGAGGAAACGGATCGATTGAAGCGAGGATTAGAAGCCGTACTTATGAATGCCAGGCTTGATACCTTTGAAGAAGATATGCACATAGAACAAGTGAATTTAAGGCAAGTTGTGGCAGAAGAGGTTTCTAAGAATAAGCGATTGTTTATTAGTCATCGAGTTTATCCAGTCATTGAAATGGAAGATGATTGTTTAATCGCGACGGATTCTAAATGGATCCGTTTTGTTATTGCTCAATTTATAACAAATGCTGTTAAATACACGATGAAGGAAAATAAAAAGATATTTTTTGAAACTACTTTAGAGGACGAAAAAGTAGTATTGAGTGTGAGGGATGAAGGGATTGGTATCCCGGCCTCTGATATAAAACGTGTGACCAAAGCCTTTTTTACGGGCGAGAATGGACGTAAAAGTGGGGAATCTACTGGAATGGGATTATATTTAGCTCAGGAAATCTGTAATCGTTTAGGTCACAAGATGAGCATCAAGTCGATACTTGGTGAAGGGACGACCATATCGATCCTATTTGAGAAGTTAGATTCTAAGGAAAGGGATGACAAGGATGTCGATATTAGTTCTTGATGATATAACGAAGGTTTATGAAGGAAAAATAGCTCACCTTGCCATTAATCAGCTTAGCTTTGAAGTGGAAAAGGGAGAGTTCCTTGCAGTAATGGGTCCATCAGGAAGTGGAAAAACTACTTTACTGAATATAATTTCCACTATTGACCGACCAACCTCTGGGGATTTCTTTATAGACGGCTTAAACCCGCTGGAGCTGAAAAAGGATGATTTGTCTTTATTTAGAAGAAGACAGCTTGGATTCGTATTTCAGGATTTCAACCTTCTCCCAGCGCTTACTGTAGAGGAAAATATGATTCTCCCTTTAACCTTAGATGGGCAGCCTGTAGGGACAATGAGGGAAAAAGTCATTGAGATAGCGGAATCGTTGGATCTAATGAATATTCTAGAAAAGAGACCAGCAGAGATCTCTGGTGGTCAGGCGCAAAGAACTGCGATAGGAAGAGCTTTGATACATGGGCCGTCTATTATTCTTGCGGACGAGCCAACCGGGAATCTAGATTCTAAATCAGCACGTGATGTATTAGAAATATTAACTCAAGTTAATCAGATGAGTAATACGACCATTGTTATGGTAACTCACGATCCGATAGCAGCAAGTTATTGCGATCGAGTGCTATTTATCAAGGATGGAGAGTACTTTAACGAGATTTATAAGGATGATCGAAGACAAACCTTCTTCCAGAGAATATTAAACGTCCTTTCTCTCTTAGGTGGAAACGTTAACGATTTAAACTCTTTGCGAATGCCTTGATAATTTTCGAAAGATGAAAGTTAGGTGGAAATGTAAAATGACCTTTCAACAATTTGCTTATCATAATGTCATAAGGAACAGCAGGATATATGCAGCTTTTTTTCTAGCTAGTAGCTTTTCTGTTATGGTGTTCTTCGTCTATACGATGTTAATGTTTCATCCAAAGATTGAGGATCAGTTTTTACGTGATATAGCATTTGGTGGAATGCTGATTGCTGAGATTATATTAATCATTTTTACATTGTTTTTTTTATTTTATTCGATGAGTGCCTTCATACAGGCTAGGTCGCATGAGTTTGGCGTACTACTGAATCTTGGGATGCAAAAGCAACAGCTAGGTCGGATGATTTTTATAGAAACAATGCTATTAGGACTTATATCTGTTACTGTCGGCATATTCTTTGGCTTTTCATTTTCCAAGTTCTTTTTTATGGTTATCCGAGAGCTTTTTTTACTCGATAGCCTTCCTTTGTATGTATCTTGGAAGCCATTTGCATTAACAATCATCGTTTTTGTTACGATGTTTGTCGTGATTTCTTTTAGCAGTGTCGTTTTTATACGTAAGAAAGATATCATCCAGCTTCTAAGAGGATATAGTAATGACGAGGAGCCGACTGCATATAAAAAATGGAGAGCATTACTGGGGTTTGTCCTCATTTTATCTGCCTACGGACTTGTTATATTCTCGGCATTTCAAATGCATATTGCCCTTAGCTTCGTCATTGTGACATTAGCATTTTGGGGAACGTATTACTTTTATACGGACAGCATCCTCTACCTGCTACAGGTCATTCGAAACAAAAGAAAACTTTATTGGCGGTCTTTTCGGTTAATCGCTTTCGCAGATGCATCGATAAAAATTCGAGAGAATGCCAAAATGTTTTTCGTTGTAACAATTGTATCGTGTATAGCCTTTCTTTCAGTGGGAATCGTTACTTCGTTTACTTCCTTTACCGCACAGTTTAGAGAGTTAAACCCTGTAAGTATTTTCTACTCTAGTGATTGGGATAATCCCTATGAACAAGAGCATGTGACGAAGCTAACCGAGGAGTTGCAGAATAAAGGGCTTTCTTATGATTTAGTTAAATTTAATCTGAAGAAGCAGACGTCCTCTAGTACAGGAGAGACGGTCAACGTCATTAGAGAATCAGAAGTCAATAGCCTTGCGCTTGCACTCAAAATTCCTTTTGTTGATTTGCTACCGGGACAGGCATTGTTAGTACCCAATACAGAAGAGGACTTTGGAAGTATCCGAGTGGAAAATGAACAGACAGTGTTAGAGGAAAGTAATATTCCTCTTCGTATTCAGGATATTTACAATAAGTTAATTTTTCCTTCCTTAGCAATCAAAGATCGTACAATCATTATTAGTGATGAGGACTTTTCATTAATAACAGAACCATTGGCGGGGTATGAGGACCAGCAATCGAGAATGACCTTTTATGCCTTCCATATTTCTGAATGGCTCCGTACGAAAGAAATTGGTACTAGTTTAGACGAATTAATGAGTGAAACTGTAAGTTCTACTGGTATAAATTCCAATCCTTTTTATTACGTAAACCCAGGGTTGAACTATTCCATTATTCGCGCTACCTTCTCATTACTTCTATTCACGGGGCTATTAGTTGCTGCAGTACTAATCCTAGCTGCAGGTAGCTTTGTTTACTTCAAGCTATACACAGATTTGGAGAGAGATAAGAAGCAATATGATGTACTGAGAAGAATGGGAGTAACAGATAGAGAACTAGTTAAAATCGTTAATAGGCAGCTAATTCCGCAATTCTTTTTACCTTGGGGGCTAGCAATGATTCATAGCACCTTCTCCTTCTTATTTTTACAAGCATTTTGGGTGGATCTAGCTGCAGTTTCCATAGCTAAAGAAATGTTAATAGTTTTAATAGTATTTACCATTATCCAGCTATCCTATTTCTATTTAATAAGATGGAGATATATTGCCCATATTCAAGAATAAAATATGCATGAAAGAATGGGGCAGGGCTAGTACTCTGCTCCCATTTTGCTTTGGAAGTAAATGGTGCAAACCTTCATTTTATATTGAATTGTCAAAACTTTTCTTATATAATTAAGTTGGGGATTATGAATGACTGTTCATTCAAGAAAGATGGGAGCTGTAAAAAATGAGTTTAGTGACACACGTTCAACAAAGGGCCTTAAAAAATCCAGACAAAATTGCTTATCATTTTATGGGAAAAGACACTACTTACGCAGAATTCAATCAGTCGGTAGAGCGTTTTGCGGCTGCTTTGAATTCATTAGGGGTAGAAAAAGGGGATAATGTAGGGTTTCTACTTGGAAATTCTCCACACTTCTTAATTTCTCTTTATGCAACCATGCGTTTAGGTGCAACCGCAGTACCGATTAATCCAATATACACACCAGATGAAATTAGCTACATCGTGAAAAACAGTGACGCTAAAGCTATTATTGCCTTAGATGCGTTTATACCACTAGTAGAAAAGGCAGCTGGTGTTTTTTCAACAGTAGAAAACTATATTATCTGTGAGACAGATCCATCAACACCTGAAAAGCTTGCAGCTCTTCCAGCTACCTTAAAGTCTAAGGTGAAATCGTTTACATATTTGATTTCTACAGCAGTGGAAGCAGTACCTCAAGTGGAAATTGATTCAGATGACACAGCTGTCATTCTATACACATCTGGTACTACTGGACATCCTAAGGGTGCTATGCTGACATTTAATAATATTTACTCGAACGCTCGTGACGTTGCCGAGTATTTAAACTTCAGCACAGACGACCGAGTAATAGCGACACTTCCAGTATTCCATGTATTTGCATTGACGGTAGTAGTAAATGCACCATTATTAATGGGGGCTACTATTCTGTTAGTTCCTAGATTCAGTCCACAGGAAGTGTTCCATGTGATTAAAGAGCAAGAGGCAACTGTCTTTGCTGGTGTACCAACGATGTTCAACTTCCTATATCAATTCCCAGAAGGAAAGGTAGAAGATTTCTCTACGATTCGTTTAGCGATTTCTGGAGGATCCTCCTTACCGGTTGCTTTATTGCACAACTTTGAAGACAAATTTAAAGTGCGTATTTCGGAGGGCTATGGTTTATCAGAGGCTTCTCCAGTAACTTGCTTTAACCCAATTGATCGCGACCGCAAGGCAGGATCCATTGGAACTTCTATAGTTAACGTAGAAAACAAAGTGGTAAATGAGCTCGGGGAAGAGGTACCGGTAGGAGAAGTTGGCGAACTGATTGTTCGTGGACCGAACGTCATGAAGGGCTATTACAAGATGCCTGAAGAAACGGAAAATGCAATTCGTGGTGGCTGGCTTTATACAGGTGACCTAGCTCGCCAAGACGAGGAAGGCTATTTTTATATCGTTGACCGTAAAAAGGATATGATCATTGTCGGGGGCTATAATGTTTACCCTCGTGAGGTTGAGGAAGTATTATTTGCGCACCCTGGCATCGTGGAAGCAGCCGTTATCGGCGTTCCAGACCCTAACTTTGGAGAAGAAGTACTTGCCTTCGTTGTGAAAAAGGATGAATCCTTAACGGAAGAGCAGCTTCATGATTATTGCGCTGAAAAACTAGCAAAATATAAAATTCCAAAAAGTATAGAATTTTTAGATGAGCTTCCAAAAAATACGACTGGTAAAATACTACGTCGTACATTGAAGCCAACAACCAAAGCAAAATAACAGAAACTGCCTCCTGAAATGGGAGGCAGTTTTTTTAGTGGGAATTAAAATATAGTGCACATGTGTAAATCTAGTTGAATCGAGAGAGATACTGATCGATTGTAGTAATCTATGGATTGATTGTCGTAAAGTAGCGTGGGATTGTAGTAAAACACGGACCCATTGTCGTAAATTTAGTTGGATTGAGTAAACCGCAGAGTATTGGGTGTTTGGGTAGGAAGTCGGCTTATTGCTCATCTCCTGAAATGCGTTTGCCTTATGAAGAGATCAACTTTGCTTAATGTTAAATATGAAAATATTCATGTAGCATTCTTTTTTTCGGGAATTAAAGGAAAATGATTTATAATGTCGAAATAAGAAAGACAACAAGAAAGCGAGGAAAAATAATGACTAAAAGACGGTTAGAAGCAAAGGACTTATTTAAACTGCAATCTATTACAAATCCTGTAATTTCTCCATCAAATAAGGACGCCTTATTTATTAGAACTGAAATGAATGAGAAGGATAATAAATACTATTCTTATTTGTATCATGTAGATTTAGAGACAGATGAGGTGGCCCAGTGGACACATCTGAAGGAACGTATATCATCACCATGTTGGTCCAAGGATGGAAAATACATAGCGTTCTTGTCTAGTCGAGATGACAAAAACCAACTCTTCCTTTTATCGTCTAAGGGTGGCGAAGCAAAGAAGCTAACCACTTTTGAAAAAGGAATCTCAAGCTTCCACTGGTCTCCTTGCAGTAAAAAAATCTGGTTTGTCGCGCCTTTAAAAGAGGGGAAAAGCTGGACAGACGACCCTGAAAAAGAAGAAAATAAGCATCCCGAGGCATATGTTGTAGATAAGATGAAATATCATTCAGACGGAGTAGGGCTATTGCCAAAGGATACGTATAGACAGATTGGAATAATCGATATACAAACAGAGGAAGCTGTACAGTTTACGGAGGGAAATCATCAGCACAGCCTGCAGGCAGTCTCACATGATGGCAAGAAAATAGTAATGGGAGTAAATAGAGAAGAAAATCAAGACTTTTCATTTAAACAACCTTTGTATTTAGTAGATGTGGAATCGAAGGAAGAGAGCATATTAGTAGATGAAGAGGGTTATTTCGGAGGCGCTGCTTTTTCACATGAAAATGACTATGTTGCTTTTGTAGGATCAAATAGAACTTATGAAAATGCAACACACGATGAAGTATATATTTATAATGTTCAAACAGGTGTAAGAGAGGCTTTAACAGAAGGAATTGATGCTCCAGTTGGAGATTATTCCGGAGGTGATTTGCAGCAAGGAGCAAGTGCACCAAGTGTAGCCTGGACAAAAGACAACTATGTATATTTTCAGCTCTCTACTATGGGTGACGTCCGCCTCTATGTAGCTTCCTTAGAGGGAGAGATCTATCCAGCCACACCTGAAAACGAGCATGTTTATGGATATGACGTTGCGAAAGATGGCACATTTGCACTTGCCACGATAAGTAATTCAGTATTTCCCGGGGAATTATTTAAGCTTAATTTGACGACTGGGGAGAGAAAAGCACTAACTTCATTCAATGAACAGCTTTTGGAAGAAATAGAACTTGTCGAACCAGAGGCGATTGTTTATAAGGGAGCTAAGGACTGGGATGTTCACGGGTGGCTGATGAAGCCGGCTGGTTTTGAGGACGGAAAGAAATACCCGCTAATTGTAGAGATTCATGGTGGTCCCCATACGATGTATGCAAACACGTTCTTCCATGAGCTACAGTTATTGGCGGCTAAGGGATACGGAGTGCTATATGTAAACCCAAGAGGTAGTCATTCGTATAGTCAAGAATTTGTAGATGCCGTAAGAGGTGACTATGGTGGTGGAGACTATGAGGACATTATGGCAGGCGTTGACTATGTGTTGTCAGAAAATGATTGGATTGATAATGATCGTCTAGGAGTAACAGGAGGAAGCTACGGTGGTTTTATGACGAACTGGATTGTCGGTCATACAAATCGCTTTAAGGCAGCTGTAACCCAGCGCTCTATCTCTAACTGGGTTAGCTTTTACGGCGTTTCCGATATAGGATATTATTTCACACCTTGGCAAATTGGTGGAGATATGACGGATATTAATAAACTTTGGGATGCATCTCCATTAAAATATGCGTCTCAGGTGGAAACTCCGTTACTTATTTTGCATAGTGAAAACGACTATCGTTGTCCAATAGAGCAAGCTCAACAGTTGTATATTACTTTAAAGGGAATGGGGAAAGAAACAAGCTTTGTACGTTTCCCGCAAGCAGATCACAATTTATCGCGTGTCGGGTTACCAAATCTACGCCAAACGAGACTCGAACAAATTACGGGATGGTTTGAAAAGTATATTTAAGCATTAAGAAAAGCCCTTCATCTCCTTTTAGAGAATGAAGGGCTTTATTTAGATCTGGTTTTTCTTTTTATGAAAGCCATTTTTGTAATAGCTAAATACTAAGCCGATGATCCATATAGGACCGACTATTACTGCGACCCTTGTATCAGGGAAATAAGCCATGAGACCAAGCACTAATACTAAAAAGGCAAGCACAAGATACGAGCCGTAGGGATAGAATAATGCCTTATAGGAAAGTCTTGAAACTTCTCCCTTAGTTAAGGATTTTCTGAATTTTAATTGAGACATTAGAATAATTCCCCATGTCCAAACTGCTCCGAAGGTCGAGATACTCGTTACCCAAATAAATACCTTTTCCGGTACTAAGTAATTTAGTAAAACGCCAAACAATAATAGTGCAGCAGAGAAAATAATAGCTTTTGAGGGAACGCCAGTACCGCTGATTCGCTTAAAGGAAGCAGGTGCTTGTTTTTGCTCTGCTAAATTAAAGAGCATTCTCCCTGTACTGAAAATTCCGCTGTTACAGCTTGATAACGCAGCGGTAAGAACAACAAAGTTAATAATACCCGCAGCCGGTCCAATACCAATTTGCTCGAACATTAAAACAAATGGACTACCGTTGTCTCCAACCTCATTCCAAGGATAAATTGACATAATAACGAACAAAGCTCCCACATAGAACAATAAAATTCGCCAAAATACCGTGTTGATGGCATTAGGAATAACCTTCTTAGGATTCTTTGCTTCTCCAGCTGTTACTCCAATCATTTCAACACCTAAGTAAGCAAACATGACCATTTGTAGAGACATGAATATACCCGTTATTCCATTCGGGGCAAAGCCACCGTTTGTCCATAGATTGCTTATACCAACGGCTACACCGCCGTTACCTATACCAAAAATAATAACGCCAAGTCCGACGAATATCATTGCAAGGATTGCCACAATTTTAATAAGAGCAAACCAGAACTCAAATTCTCCGTAAGCCTTTACGGCAATCAAATTAACTAGAGTCATAATCACCAAAGCAGCTAAAGCCCAAATCCACGATGGCGTATCAGGGAACCACATTTTCATGTATACTCCAACTGCTGTAATTTCGGCCATACAGGTGACAACCCATAAAAACCAATAATTCCATCCAGTTATATATCCTGCCAGCGATCCTAAATAATCCTTTGCATACCTGCTAAAAGATCCGGATACCGGGTTATGGACGGCCATTTCCCCTAGTGCTCGCATAATAATGAAAATAGCTAGGCCTCCAATAATATAGGAGATCAGAATAGCTGGTCCGGCTAATTGAATGGCTGTTGCGGAGCCTAAAAATAGTCCGACTCCAATGGCAGCGCCTAACGACATTAAGGTGATGTGCCGTTGTTCCAAGCCTCGTTGTAATTGTTGATTTCCACCCACGAGAGTAGCACTTCCTTTTATATATGTAATTTTCACAAATAACACTTTACCACAATAGAAACTATATAGGAAATATTCTTTCGAAAGAATAGTATGATAAAATTATATGCATGGAAGTTAGGGGGCATGAAAGTGAATGACATTAATATAAGACCGGTAAAAGAAGAGGAACTATATCGATTATGGGAACTGAGCCTAAAAGAAGAAGCCCCAGAATGGAAAAAGTGGGATGCCCCGTTTGAGCCTTACACTTCCATGACTTATGAGCAATTTATTTTAAAAAAAGATTATTTTATAAACCAAGATGATTTTTGGGGAATCTATTATAAAGATGAATTAGTTGGAGCACTTTGTTATTACTGGGAGCATGAGGCCTCACTTTGGCTAGAGATGGGAATTCTTATCTATGACCCAAAATCATGGAATTCAGGAATTGGAACAAAGGCACTTAAAATGTGGATCAATCATCTATTTACGGAGCTGCCTCTTGTACGGGTTGGCTTTACAACCTGGTCCGGCAACGAACGAATGGTCAAGGTTGGAGAAAAGTTAGGTATGAAAATGGAAGCGCGCATGAGAAAATGCCGTTTATATAATGGAGTCTACTATGATTCGATACGTATGGGCTTATTAAGAGAAGAATGGGAAGAACAAAATGAAGCCTCTACCTGAGCTGAACAATAATATATAAAGAAGCACTGAAGAGAGAATTTAGTGCTTTTTTAATTGACTGAAAATTGTGTGTAATATATATTTAAATATAAAATAGATGGTAAGGGGATGGTATGTAGATGGCGGAAACAGAAAAAATAACAATTAATATGAACGTAGTGGATTTAGGAAAGGTAGACTTACTCGTAGAACAAGGCTTTTATTCGAACAGAACGGACTTCATCAAGTCCTCTATTCGAAGCCAACTAAACACACATGCACAAGTAATCGATCAAGCAGTGACAATGAGAGCATTTACGATGGGGGTAAGCTACTACGACAAAGATACATTAGAGCAATTATCAAAGCAAAATAAAACGCTATCTATTAAAACGATTGGTATGCTCATCCTAGCAAATGACATAGACCAAGAGCTAGCGCTAAAAACAATTAGCTCCATAAAAGTGCATGGAGTATTCAAAGCCTCTTCAAAACTTAAAGAAGCACTACAACCATTGATGAATTAAAGGGAAAGGTCGATGTAAAACAAAAAAATGAGCTGGTATATTTTCTCCCAGTTCATTTTTTTGTTGATTTATTTTTACTTTTTATTCTAAAGTTAAATCATCAACAAATACCTCAAGTCCATAACTCTCCATATAATGAGAATTTAAAATATCTCTAAAGTATTCCTTTGCTTGTTCTTTATACTGTGCTTCTGCAATTCTAACTGTAAAAATTTTTTCTCCGGATAAACCCATTGCATGGACAGTAAACTCCTTTTTTGCATGATCATAGATTTGACCAGAAAACAGCTTATCAATACCATCTTCAGTTTTGTTCCCGCCAAATTCTTCTTGTACGAAAAAGAAGATAAATCCCGATACAACTATACATAAAGCTATAATCACTTTTTTCAATATATCACCTCCAAACTTTCTATTCCTCCTTAACGTAAACCGGAACTGTTAGATTAACATTTCAAAAGGGGCCACTTAACCCCAAAAAACAAATCGTAGCCTTGAACAGAGCTAAAGAAAATTAGTTGTGTCGGTAACACAATTTGCACCGTTATTTGGCATAAGTGCAAGGTTCCGCTCCATCTCCGCAAGGTTTGGGGGGATTTGTGCAAGGTTCTACATCGTCTCCGCAAGATTGAGGTTTGTTAGCGCAAGGTTTTACTACTTTTCCGCAAGATTCAGGATTGTCTCAAGTTAGAGCAACACTTTATAGGTTATTCGCAACACTTTCAGAATTAGTGCAACACTTCGCACTATTAGCGCAACACTTTTCGTTTCCGCAACACTTCTCACCATTAGCGCAATACTTTTCGATTTCCCGCAACACTTCTCACCATTGGCGCAACACTTTTCGATTACCCGCAACACTTCTTCCCATATCTGCAACACTTTTCATTCACGCAATACTTACTGCGATATGTGCAACACTTTATAGGTTATTCGCAACACTTTCAGAATTAGTGCAACACTTCGCACTATTAGCGCAACACTTTTCGTTTCCGCAACACTTCTCACCATTAGCGCAACACTTTTCAATACCCCACTCTATTCTCCGCTCCCAATATTAAAAAAGTGAACCCCTTAGGATCCACGCTTTATTTAATCCATTGTTCCATTATCGTAACTTCTTTACTCGTAGCATCTAGCTTGATTTGTCGGCCGATTGGCATCGTTAGCATTGGATGTGTGTGGCAGCAGTCGAAGTCTACTAGGATCGGGATATTTAGGTCTCCGATTGTTTCTAGTAGTATATCAGATGGCTGTTTGCCTGTTCCTTCATCATCGAATAGCTCATGCTTACCAAGTATAATTCCTCCAATTCGATTGAATACGCCATTAACCTTCAATAGATTGAAGTTTTTTTCCACGATAGAGGCAGATTTCATCGTGTCCTCGATTAGGAGGATATCGCCTGCTTTAATGCTTGGCATATAGGGACTTCCCCAAAAACCATACATGGCATTAAGGTTGCCGCCGATGAGTCTGCCTTTAGCGATGCCCTTATTCAGACAAACCCACTCATTTTCTCGCTGATCCTTTTCTTTCGTTTTAACCTCCCAGTTTACCATTTCATCTGTCCAATAGGGAGGGGTGGGGATGACATACGGTGCCTGCTGCTCCTCGATTAGCATTTGATTGAAATAGTCATATGTATAATTGACGAATGGCTCAAACTCTCCAAAGGAAGGGACGAGTGCTGGACCATAAAAGGTTGGTATTCCTGTTTGGGCGTAAAGTGCTAATAGAACTGCTGTTGCATCCGAATAGCCGATTACAATTTTGGGATCCTTTTTAAACGCCTCATAGTCGATATATGGGAGAATAGCATTGGAATTCGTGCCACCAATGGTAGACATAATGCAGCGAACTTCTGGATTTCGAAGAAGCTCATTTAGCTCTTCTGCGCGTGCTTTTATAGAACCTGAGCGATAGTGATCATGCTTTCCAGTTAAGCTTCCCTCTATAATCTCGAATCCCTTAGATTGCATAAAAGCCTTAGCGCGTGCAAACCGCTTAGGGTAAGAGTATGTAACAGGTGAGGAAGGTGAATAAATTCCAATTTTATCTCCCTTTTTTAGTCTGTTTAGTAAAGTCATTAAGCTTCCACTCCTTTATACATACTATAAAAGAAAAATAGCAGCCTAACTAGAAGTTTTTGAGAATTTAGATTAGTATTTCAATTCTTGTATAAAAAGGATATATTAAATAAAAAAGGGGTTAGGTTATGAATGATCATATTTTATTAGAAAACAATGGATTTTATATTAGTACGGATAAGAGGTTACTAGATATAGATGTGATTTATAATTATTTAACGAACGAATCCTATTGGTTAAAAGGGGTAACAAGAGTATTAGTGGAGGCTTCCATAGATAACTCTGTATTGTGCTACGGCATATATGAGGGAAATCCAACATCTGGTGCAGCCAGACAGGTAGGGTTTGCTCGAGTAGTATCAGATTTAGTGAGGCATTCATGGCTAGGAGATGTATTTGTTTTACCTGATTACAGGGGGAGGGGCTTAAGCAAATGGCTGATGAGTGTTATTGTTGAGCATCCGAACTTAAAGGGAACAAATTTTCACTTGGCTACCAAGGATGCGCACTCCTTATATGAACAGTTTGGATTTAAGCCGTTAGACAGCATAGAAAAGAGGATGGCTCGACCGCATGACTGGGATGCTATTCATGCAGGCTACAACAGTGTAAATAAGGGATAGGGTTGTGATTCATACATACTTGATGAACCTTAAAGACTTTGTAACAACCTTTAACCATATGACGAGTACTTCTTCCAAACATTTTATATAATAAAGGAGACAAAAAAAGAAGGAGCTCACTTAGATATGCAGTTAGCAATAACCTTTAGTATATTGGCAATTAGTATTGTCTTATTTATAAGTAATCGAATACGAGCCGACTTAGTGGCATTGCTTGCACTTTTAGCCTTTGTTATTACTGGCATTTTAGAGCCGAACGAGGCGCTTGTTGGATTTTCTAACTCTGTAGTTATTATGATAGCTGGATTATTTGTCGTAGGAGCAGGCATTGTAAGAACTGGACTTGCCCAAAGTGCGGGTAATCTCCTTCTTAAATGGTCTGGTAAAAGTGAACAAAAGCTATTTATTTTATTATTAATAATAACGGGTAGTGTTGGTGCGTTTATGAGCAATACAGGAACGGTTGCATTAATGCTGCCAATCGTCATTAGTATTGCAATTAGCATCAATAGCAGCCCGTCCAAATATTTAATTCCACTGTCCTATATCAGTAGTTTATCTGGCTTATTGACCTTGATAGCAACGCCTGCCAACCTTATTGTCAGCCAGGTGCTAGTAGACAATGGCTATGAAAAGCTTGGATTTTTTGAAATTACGCCGGTTGGTATAATTGCTATTATTGTAGGTATTTTATATTTTGTTGTCGCGAGAAATGTAGTTCTTCCAAATGGCAAAAAGAAAGATGCTGTAGGTGCGGGTCATAAGCTATCGCCTAAACAGCTAGCGATTGATTATGAGCTTGGGGGAAATCTTCATCGCTTGAAGGTTCCTGAGCATTCTTTAATGATTGGAAAGAAGTTGACCGATCTAAAGCTACCGGCAAAGTATCATCTAGCGATTTTGAAGATAGACCGCAAATCCACAGAGGGGATCAATCTGTTACCAATGACGTACCAGGAGATGGCCGGTCCTCTCAGTACAGTCCAGGCAAAGGATGTCCTTTATATTCAAGGTTCCTTAAAGAGAACAGAGGAGCTAGCAAAGGATTATTTGTTAGAAGTGGATGACGATGATTCGATGCCGGACTTATTAGTTTCCAAACAGCTTGGAATCGCGGAGGTGTTATTGACTCCCCATTCCACATTAATTAATGAAACGATAGCGAGTATTAAGTTCCGCGAAAAATATAATTTAAACATTCTTGGCGTAAATCGCAAAGGGGAATATGTATTAAGTGAAATGGCAGATGTCCGTCTACGCTTTGGGGATGCCCTACTAGTACAAGGGGCATGGGAGGAAATTGAGCTCCTCGCAAAGGCTACAAATGATGTAGTGGTTATTGGCCAACCAAAGGAGCACGCAAGTATGGCGGCAGCTAGTGGTAAAGCTCCAATTGCTGGAGCTATTATGCTATTAATGATTATTTTAATGATTTCCGAAGTATTCCCTGCTGTAATTTCTGTTTTAATAGGTGCAGTGTTAATGGTTGTAACGGGGTGCTTACGTAACATGGATGATGCATACGGAAAGATGAACTGGGAAAGCATCATACTCATAGCCGCTATGCTACCTATGGCAACAGCATTAGAAAAGACTGGTGGAATGGTTATTTTATCCGAAGGTATTATAGATCTTCTCGGAGACTTTGGGGCATTAGGTGTATTGGCAGGTATTTATTTTATTACCATGGTGTTTGGTCAATTTATCTCTAACACGGCAACGGCAGTTTTATTTGCTCCAATTGCCATGACTGCTGCACTTAGTATGGGAGCCAATCCATATACTTTCTTAATCGCTATTGCGGTATCATCATCAATGGCTTTTGCAACTCCGGTTGCATCGCCGACCAATGCATTAGTTATGACGGCTGGAGGCTATAAATTTTTCGACTTCGTAAAGGCAGGGATCCCATTACAGCTTATTATGTTTGCAGTCATGATGATTGTGATTCCCATTTTCTTCCCTTTATAAAAATGGTAAAATATTCATAAAGCTAATAAAGGGGGAAGATATATGAAAATGCCAACTCATATCGCTGCAGCAGGCGGTATCGTAGAAAATGAAGAGGGAAAAATTCTTTTAGTGAAAACAGAGCATGGCGGATGGGTTTACCCAGGCGGCCAAATAGAAGTGGGAGAAAACCTGATAGATGGTTTAACGCGAGAAATAAAAGAAGAAAGCGGGATTGACGTAGAGGTATCCTATTTAATAGGGGTTTATTCAAATACCGGTATGTATAAATGGTACGATGGCATTACGGACGTCCCTACTAAAGTAATGTTTGATTTTGTTTGTAAACCAATTGGTGGGGAGCTATGCACTTCTGAGGAGACCTCTGAAGTACTATGGGTATCAAAGGATGAAGTACTTAGCATGATCACGGCTGATGCAATCAGGAAGAGATATCAAGTCTATTTGGAATTTGAGGGTAAAGTAGTGTATCAGGAATACGTAACTAATCCTTCATTTGAATTAAAATTAAACAGAACCATATAAACTAAATGAGATATAAACAGGAGCTAGCCTTAAAGGGTTTGCTCCTTTTTTGTTTTTTACCTTCCAGAAAGGGTAATAAAAAAATAGTAACATCTTCCTTTTATTAGTCTGCTGAATATGATATAACTAAAAGTGTTAATTCAAAGTAAACAACTTGGTTTAATACACTTCAAAAAGGGGTTAGACGAATGGGTAGAGAATTTGTAAATATTTTTGATGGATGGGCAGAGTCCTACGACGCATCGGTGTCAGGAAAAGACCCAGAATATCGTGATGTTTTTGAAGGCTATGATTATATTTTAAATGAAGTAGTTAATCGAATTTCCGGTACTTCTATAATAGAGTTTGGTACAGGGACGGGTAATTTAACAGCACTGTTAGTGGAAAAAGATTTAAGTGTAATTGGCTTCGAGCCAAATGAAAAAATGAGAGAAATGACGGCAAAACGATTTCCGGATAAGGAAATTCTAGACGGTGATTTACTTCAATTTGAAATTGGAGAGGGAAAAATAGATACAATTGTTAGTTCCTTTGTATTTCATCATCTAACGGATGAGGAAAAAGGAAAGGCTCTAAAGCTGTATTCCGAACTTCTCGAACATAACGGCAAGATAGTATTTGCGGATACTGCGTTCATCACAGAGGAAGCAAAGCTAGATCAGATTAAAAAAGAAAGAGCTAGAAACTTTCACAACGTAGCAGACGATTTAGAAAGAGAATACTATACAACGATTCCAATTCTAACGGAATTATTCGAGGAAGCAGGATTTCAAGCACATTTCTCGAAGATGAATGATTATGTCTGGATTATGGACGCAACGAAAAAATAAGGAGCGATTTATAATGAAAAAAATGAACGTAGAAAGCTTTAACCTTGATCACACAAAAGTAGCAGCACCATTTATACGCTTAGCAGGAACAAAAGAAGGAAAACATGGCGATGAAATATACAAATATGATATTAGATTTAAACAACCAAACAAAGAACATATGGAAATGCCAGGGTTACACTCTCTGGAGCACTTAATGGCTGAAAATATTCGTAACCATACGGATCAAGTCGTAGATTTAAGTCCAATGGGCTGCCAAACTGGTTTTTACTTATCCGTCATAAATCATGAGGATTATGATGAGATTCTTGTCATTCTTGAAAAGACGTTAGAGGATGTACTGCAAGCAACGGAGGTACCGGCTTGTAATGAGGTACAGTGCGGGTGGGCAGCTAGCCATAGTTTAGAGGGAGCAAAAGAAATTGCTTCTGAAATGCTTTCTAAAAAAGATGAATGGCGACAAATTTATAAAGAGGAAGCATAAATGAATATTTTTAATAGCGTGCAAGAACTGATAGGAAATACACCCGTAATAGAAATAAATAATATATCTATTCCTAACAATTGCCGCATATTTGCAAAGCTTGAATACCTAAACCCAGGTGGTAGCGTGAAGGATCGTCTTGGTCTAGCGTTAATCGAGGATGCAGAGAAATCCGGTAAGCTTACTCCTGGTGGGACAATCATAGAGCCGACAGCAGGGAATACCGGAATTGGTGTTGCACTGGCTGCAATTGGGAAGGGGTATAAGGTTAAGTTTGTAGTTCCTCAAAAGTTTAGTCTCGAGAAGCAGACCCTTATGCGAGCGCTGGGTGCAGAAGTTATTAATACGGACACAGCATTAGGTATGCAAGGGGCTATTAAGAAAGCGCAGGAGCTAGTGAAAGTCACACCAGGTGCTTTTTCGCCCTCTCAATTTTCTAACCCTGCTAACCCAAAAACTTATGAGCATACACTTGGTCCAGAGCTATGGAGAGATTTAGAGGGACAAATTGATGTGTTTGTAGCTGGAGCTGGCTCGGGTGGAACCTTTATGGGCACGTCCACCTTTTTAAAGGAACGGAATAAAAAAATAAAAACAGTAATCGTAGAGCCTGTAGGTTCCATTTTAAATGGTGGAGAAGCTGGCTCTCATGCAACCGAAGGAATAGGCATGGAGTTTTTACCGGAGTTTATGGACTCATCTTACTTCAATGCCATTCATACCGTTAGTGATGAGAACGCCTTTGCAGAGTTGCGTAGACTCTCCAAAAAAGAAGGCTTACTGGTGGGAAGCTCCTCAGGTGCTGCCTTTTACGCAGCAATGAAGGAAGCAGAGGTGGCATTAGAGGGAAGTCATATCGTTACCATCTTTCCGGACTCTAGTGAACGCTATTTGAGCCAGAAGGTATATGAATTATTCAAGGAGGAATAAATAAATGCGCGCAAAAACAAAGCTTATTCATGCAGGAATCGTTGGAGATGAAGCAACAGGTGCCGTATCCACACCGATTTACCAGGTGAGTACGTATAAGCAAGAAGCCGTTGGTAAATTTAAAGGGTATGAGTATTCACGAACAGGTAACCCGACTCGACATGCATTAGAAGTATTAATCAGTGATTTAGAGGGGGGAGTAGCAGGCTTTGCCTTTTCTTCGGGAATGGCTGCGACAAGCTCGATCATGATGCTCTTCAGTAAGGGTGACCATGTCCTATTAACGGACGATGTGTATGGCGGAACATTCCGAGTGATCTCTAAAGTATTGAATCGTTTTGGAATCGATTCTACATTCGTCGATACAGGGGATCTTTCTAATGTCGAGGCAGCTATTCAAGAAAATACGAAGGCTATTTTCTTGGAGACTCCAACAAATCCTTTATTGAAGGTAACAGACATAGAAGCTATAGCAAAATATGCAAAGGAAAAGGGACTCTTAACCATAGTGGATAACACGTTTATGACTCCTTATTTCCAACAACCAATTGCACTTGGTGCAGATATCGTCGTGCATAGTGCCACAAAATATTTAGGAGGCCATAGTGACGTAGTAGCAGGTCTTGCAGTGGTTAATTCCGAGGAGCTAGCGAGTGAGCTGCATTTTGTTCAAAACTCCGTTGGTGCTGTGCTCGGACCGCAGGATTCCTGGCTGCTGATGCGAGGCATTAAAACATTAGGCTTACGTATGGAAGAGCATAATGAAAGTGCCCAACGAATAGCAGAGTTTTTAAATGATCACGATGCAGTCGGAAAAGTATTTTATCCTGGGCTCTCTTCTCATCCAGGACACGACCTGATGCAAAAACAAGCTACAGGATTTGGAGGAATGATCTCCTTTGACGTTGGAAGTGCAGAAAAAGCAGATGAGCTGTTGGCGAAGCTGAAATACTTTACACTTGCAGAAAGCTTAGGAGCTGTAGAAAGCTTAATCTCCGTACCTGCCCGTATGACTCACGCTTCTATTCCGAGTGAACGAAGAGCAAAATTAGGTATTACCGATGGATTAGTTCGCATTTCTGTAGGTATTGAAGATGTTGAGGATCTAATAGAAGATCTAGAGCAAGCCCTAATATAAATAAATGTTCAATTATTAAAAAAACAACCTACCGGTGATAAAATCTCCTTGAACGGTGATAAAACCGTATGAACGGTGATAAATAGAAACGAACGGTGATAAAACCGTACGAACGGTGATAAAGCACATTCGGTACTGCAGATTGTTGAATAAATTTCTAGAGACCCCTTTACTACTAGGGGTCTCTTTTTATTGGCAACAAAAGATAAAGTGATGCTCACTGTTCCAAACGTGTAAATCATCTGCGATGTATCCGCGTAACCATAATACTCCGTCGATGTTTCTAAGGTAAAAGCCTTTTGGAAAATTATCGTCTTCACTGACTATTTCTGACGCTACTGTGATAGAGCCAGAGGGGGCTTGTTGCGGGACTTGAATTTTTGTATTTCCTTCAGGTTGGTCTAATAACTCTAACCTTAGATAGGGACCTACCTCAAGTGGACAGAGATTTAAACCTACTTCGCTCGCTCGTTTAAATATTTGAGACATTGTGGCTCCTTCTCGGAAACCAAGTTCTCTGACGGTTAGCGTAACCGTAGTAACACTATACTTATTTTTAGAAGGAGAGAATTTATCAGCAGATAGTAGCTTTTCTGCGTATTCATTCAGCCTAATAGAATGGTTTTCGAGTTTCTGAATAAGCTGAAATTTTGTTAGTCCACCAATCTCTAGCGTTCTAGTAATAGCTGAGTCACACAAATCTAGTGTCCCTCCTTAAAAACAGGGTTTATTTTAGTAGCGTAACTTTATTTTCTTTCTTCGTTTTCTAATTCCTTTTCAATTTCTAGATCACTTAATGGTGCTAGCTCATCTTTTGTTCCAAACCTTTTAATGATAATTTTACCGACCTCGGACTTTTCTATGGCATCTCTCACTGCTGTATAAATGACTACGTACAAAATGATTAAACCAAGAATCCATAGCAGTATTTCCAACTACTTCTACCCCCCAAAAAGTCTTTTATAAAGATTTTAAATAATCGCCTAAAATTTAAATAAATAACTAAATATTACATTTATTAACTATATATGAAAAGTGAGTTGAATGTAATAAATATGCGGAATTTAAAATTATTTATTCTATTTTTTTCTATTGCGAAATAATGTTTTATTCCAATGACATGGGGAATTATTAAGGATAGACAGGTGTAGAAAGAAAGGAGTAATTTAAATGAATACAACTAAAGCAGCAATTATTACAGGTGGAGGTGGCGGCCTAGGAAGAGCGGCTGCATTAAAATTAGCTGAGTCAGGCATCAATATTAGTATTATTGATGTTTCGGAAGAGCAAGGAAATGAAACGGTTCGTTTGGTAGAAGAAAAAGGAGCTAAGGCTATCTTTATCAAAGCTGATGTAACGAAGGCTGAAGAGGTTAAAAAGTATGTAGAAAAAACAGTGGAAACCTTCGGGTCAGTGGATATGTTCTTTAACAATGCAGGTATCTCTGGCCCAGGTAAGAAATTCTTGGACAATTCGATTGAACAGATTGACCTTGTAGTAGATATAAATCTTCGAGGTGCTTTATATGGTTTATACTATGTGCTACCTGAAATGATTAAGAATGGTGGAGGTAGCATCGTGAATACTTCCTCTACTGCTGGATTAGTAGGGCAGGACGGTGTCGTGAGCTACTCGGCAACGAAGCATGGTATCGTAGGAATTACGAAATCCATAGCAGCAGAATATGCAAACCAAGGTATTCAGATTAACGCAGTGGCACCAGGGTCAACGGAAACTCCTATGGTGAAACAATATAGAGAAGCGAACCCTGAGCTATTTAAAACGGTCTCTGCGGGTATTCCACAGCGTCGCTTAGGACAACCAGAGGAAGTTGCAGAATTAGTGGCGTTCTTGTTGATGAGTGAGGCAAAATATATAAATGGTGCTGTTGTACCAATTGATGGAGGATTTACTGCTGTCTAGGTAACTTATTTAGACAATTGCATACTATAACATTAAGGCATACCACTTTTGTGGTGTGCTTTTTATATAAGTAGTTGATCGCTTGTTAGTTAAGCATAGAAATATCCTATTCGGACAAAAATGAAAAAAGGAATAGGTCCGAGCCTATTCCCAAAACGAAAGAAATACAAACGAGAAGTGTTACCAGAAAAAGGCCCCAGCTAATGCAACACCTGCTATGGCACCTAATGCAATACCGTAACCAAATCCTGGTCCAAAGCCCCAAAACCCAAATCCATATCCTCCAAAGTTGTTCTCAGGACGAATCCATACCATGTTTTGATCTACTTTAGTAATTCTTCCTACATGCATTTTTCCTTGTTTATCCGTGATTCGCACTCTTTGTCCATGATATTTACAGCATAAATTATACACTTGTGACTGACTCATTTTTTGTCCCCCTCTCTCAAAAAATTACATACAAGTATGTTTTATAACATATGCCGTATGAAAGTTTTCACGGTAGACAATCGTCTATTTACTATAGACATAAGTTTTCAAGCAAATCGAACATATAAAAGAATAAAGAGAAAAGGATGAGATGTTGGCTGTCATTAGAACCTCTAAATGGTTATATCAATTTATAGAAGCATGCGAGAAGAAAGATGGGAAGGAAATCTATCTTCGGCAAGGGGAAATCCTATGTGAACCCCTAATGGAGGTTTTCCCGAATGAAACTAGAGAGGCTGTGCACTATGAGCTTTTACAATACGGTTTATTTGAGCCAAATGAATGGGAAGGCTTATCGGAAACTGTAGGGGAGCTAGAAAAAAGGAAGGTTTGGGAATTAGTAAACAACGAATACAAACGGTTACGAAAGCGGTGGGGTGGTCCAAAAGTTCCGATTTATATATTCCCAATAAAATTAAAAGGAACAAGTCAGGCAAGAGAGCCTTTACCTGTAAAAAATGGTGTTGCTTATAAAAAAGCATTATTTTTATTTTTATCGAAGGACCTTTCAGAAGAAGAGATAAAGGCGACCTTAGTACATGAATATAATCACGTATGCAGATTAAATTTCTTAGATCTTACCCCTTCACAAACAACGTTGGCAGACTCTTTGATTATAGAAGGCTTGGGAGAGTATGCTGTAAAAGAGGAGTGTGGTGAAAAGCTGCTAGCCCCATGGATAGCGCTTTATCCTTACGCGGATGCTACCGAGATATGGAAGCACCGTTTCGTGCCATCCCTAGGGTTAGAAGGTGTAAAAAATCATCAGCTATTTTTATTTGGTCGTCCCAGAAGCTATTTTCCAAAGTGGATAGGCTACAATATAGGCTATCAAATAGTCGATACTTACGTAAAAAATCATGGACCGTTTCCAAAGGGCGAATTATATCACAAACCAACTAAGGAAATAATAGATGGATCTGATTTTGCTCCAAAGCCTTAATCTTCGTTTATAACTGACATTTAAAAATTCTATAGCCTATCATGTTTCCAAAATCAGCTAAAAATTGATTATGCTCATCCCAGACTTCATATAGTGTCATGTCAATATAACTGGATGGATTCATGTCTTCAATTTCTACTGGGTTCATATCGGCTGGGTTTTCTAATATCTCTATATGTGAAAAACCAGCCTTTTTTAAAATTTCTTTCCACTCTTCCTCATCCATCAGCTGTTGAATCCCATAAAGCTCCAACACTTTATGTTTTACTTCCTCCGAAGCATTAGAAGCTCCCGTCATTTCAATCAACAGTAGCTTTCCGTCCTTTTTTAATAGACGAGCAGCCTCACTCAAAGCTAGTGCAATATCCGTAAATACAAGGACCGATTCAGAAATAATAATGTCAAACGAGTCGCTTTCTAATGGTAGACACGTAATGTCCCCTTCGATTAAGTGAATGTCAGCCTCCAATGGTTTAAACCTTTCTCTCGCCTTCTCAATCATAATCGGATGATTATCGACCGCAGTTACCTTGCACCCATATTTTGTAGCTAAGAAAGCGGAGGTCTTTCCAGTTCCGCACCCGATATCTAGTACTGACTGAGTTGCCTCAAGCTGTTCTTTCCCTAATATAAATTGTGTTAATCCAAATCCTCCGGGATGCGCACTTCCAATTCCAAAATAAGATAGTAAATCTAGGTATTTATTTGACATGAAGCAACCTCCTAAATTAGTTACAATAGCATATGCACAAAAAGACTAATCTGCTAGGTTGATTAAAGGAAAAACAGTAGGTTAAAGAGAATTAAATAAAGAAAGAGTAATAGAAATAGGAGATTTCAAAAATGGAGAATGGACCAGGAAATAGCACCATATACTTAACTGAAATGACAGATGACTATCTGATAGATATTCATTCGTATGCATCAAAAGAAGAAGTTTGTAAATACCAACCATGGGGACCAAATAGTTTCGAGGACACTAAAGCTTATTTAGAGGAAGTTTTAGCAGAGACCAAGAAGGAAACAAGAAATAGGTACGTGTTTGCGGTTATTGATAAAGAAAACTGCAAAATGATAGGAGCAGGTGAGTTATTTCATTTAGACCTGTCTAACAAAAGTGGAGAAATAGGCTATATAATAAATCCAGATTTTTGGGGAAAGGGTATAGCTACTCAAGTTGCCAATATTTTAATTGATTATGGATTTAATGAACTAAAACTTAACCGTATTTATGCCACCTGTGATGCAAGAAATAGTGCTTCTGAAAGGGTTTTAAAGAAAGCAGGTATGAAGCAAGAAGGACTACTAAGAGAGAATATCCTATTAGACGATGGGTGGAGAAATTCACTTCTTTACAGCATGTTGAATCGTGAATGGAATACAAAATCATAGGGGGTATATGATGGCAGATCTATTTCAAACGTCAATTGAACAATTTTCGAAAGCACACGACGACTTCATTGAGGCATGGAACGTAGCGATGTATTCAGGGGATACTGCAGGTCTTGAAATCATGACTAATAATTACTATGTTACTTTTTTTAATAGTCATGTGGAAAGACCAGAATTCTTTGACCGTCCCGAAGCTATACAGGGAATGAGAGAGTCAGTGGAAGCGTTGCAGGGTGCAAAGAAAAGATTTGAGCATCGTATTATTAGACAACGTGATCCTAACAGATTCGTTGTGTTTTATGAAATGATTATTGAAAAGAACGGACAAGAGCTGACTCGATTCTTTACAATAGAGGATTGGGAAGAGAGAAATGGACGATGGTTATTGAACCGAGAAGTTACAGAGCATATTTAAGGTATGAGGCGTGGAGCCCCGAAAAATTTTCGGGGCTTTCTTGTCTACCTCATAGCCGCAGTTTATCCGCTACGCGTGGTCTGAGCCAGTAGTCTCTCCCCTAGAATGACTTCTAACCACTAGTGTTTACCTCTATATAAAGCAAATCTCTGTACTACTTCAAGTGCCTGAAACTAGGTTGATTATGTATCAGCCTCATGTTTTCTTCTTATAGTAATGCCCAAATTCATTAAATTGAAAATTCGAGAAATTTAAACTTTTAATTTCCCTAAATTACCTATTGTATAATTATACATAAAGGCATATATTATATAAATATTAGAAAAGTCCATTAGCTAGAAATAAAACAGATTACTAAATTAATAGCTATCTGATAGTGGATGAAAAGTAAGGGTGAATAAGATGGATAACTGGCTAAATTTATATAATAATATGGGAGATTTTTTAGCACCGAGTATGGCAAAGGATCATCCTAATATTCCAATAGTTAAAGAGGAAGGCTGCTACTATTTTGGAGCGGATGGAAAGAAATATTTAGACTTTACATCAGGTATTGCCGTTACAAATACCGGACACCGTCATCCGAAAGTAGTTCAAAGTATTAAAGATGCTGCGGATCAATTAGTTCATGGGCCTTCAGGAGTTATTATGTACGAATCGATTCTACAGCTTTCCAAAAATCTTGGAGAAGTGTTACCAGGAGATTTAGACTGTTTCTTTTTCGCCAATAGTGGGACAGAGGCTATCGAGGGAGCATTAAAGCTAGCGAAATTTGTAACAGAGAGACCGTATGTTGTTTCATTTACGGGCTGCTTTCACGGTCGTTCACTTGGTGCACTAAGTGTCACAACGTCTAAAAGTAAGTATCGAAAATTTTTACAGCCATCTCATTTATCGTACCAGATTCCTTATGCAGACGCGAAGAGCTGTCCAGAGGGAATGGATCCAGAAGTATATTGTGTAGAGCAGCTAGATAAAGACTTTAAGAGACTCTTTAAGCATCAGGTAACTCCAGAAGAGGTTGCTTGCGTTATTTTAGAGCCAGTACTAGGTGAGGGTGGATACATTATCCCTCCTAAATCATGGGTGAAGCGAATTCGAGAAATTTGCGATGAGCATGGAATCTTATTAATATTTGATGAGGTTCAAACTGGTTTCGGAAGAACAGGAGAATGGTTTGCTGCACAATATTTCGAGGTTACTCCCGATATTATGGCCATTGCAAAGGGAATTGCGTCTGGTTTACCTTTAAGTGCAACCGTTGCTTCTAAGGAATTAATGAAGAAGTGGCCATTAGGAATGCATGGGACAACATTCGGTGGAAATCCCATTGCTTGTTCAGTTGCCTTAACTACACTAGAAATTCTCCATGAGGAGAACCTAGTAGAAAACTCTAAAGTTGTAGGAGCATATGCAACTGAAAAGTTAAACGTGCTAAGAGAAAAATATCCAATCATTAGCGATGTCCGTTCTGTCGGTTTAATGATTGGTATCGAAATCTCTAATATAGAAACTGGAGAGCCAGATGGACAAGCCGTGATGAAAATTCTTGACTATGCACTAGAAGAAGGCGTGCTCTTCTATCTTTGTGGAAACGTCGGTGAAGTAATCCGTATGATACCTCCATTAACGGTAACAAAGGAACAAATTGATGATGGCTTAACAATGCTTGAAAAAGCAATTATTCGATATACAAATGAAATAAAAATAAATGAGATAAAGGGGTAAAACATTATGAAAAACAAGTTATTTCTAATCATGCTAACAATGATTATTGCTTTACTAGCTGCTTGTGGAACTAAAGACGATGCGAAAGAGGATGCTGGATCGGGTTCTACACCTTCTGAGGAATTACCAGTATTAGTAATGGGGACTTCAGCTGACTATCCACCATTTGAATTTATCGATCCAACAAAGAGCGAAGAGATTATTGGTTTTGATATTGACCTATCCAATTTAATCGCTGAAAAGCTAGGATATAAGATTGAAGTAGAAAACATTGATTTCAACGGATTAATCCCAGCGATACAAGCAGGTAAATTAGACTTCGTATTAGCAGGAATGTCACCAACAGAAGAACGCGATGAAGTTGTAGATTTTTCTATCCCTTACAACGAAACAGTACAAATGGTAGTGACTAAAAAAGACAGTGGTATTAAAACAGTGGAAGACTTAGCTGGTAAAACAGTTGGGGTTCAAATCTCATCTGTTCAAGAAGAGCTAGCAAATGAATTAGCAGAAACAGTAGACATGAAAGTGGAGAGCCGTAACTTAATCCCAGAGGTTATTCAAGAGCTAATGACTAAGCGTTTTGATGCAGCCGTTATAGAGGATGTAGTAGCTGAAAATTATACACAGCGTAACAAAGATTTAACTTACTTCCCAATAGTAGTAGAAGAAATAGATACTAAAGCAGCAGTTTTCCCTGAAGGCAGTGAGCTGAAAGAGAAGTTTGATAAAGCTATTAATGAGTTAATTGAAGAAGGAAAAATTGACGAGCTTAGAGAAAAATGGTTTGTAGTAGAAGCAGAATAATATAGATAAAAAATATAATAGTTTGAATAGAAAGGAGGGTAACGATATGTTAGATTTTTCTGCAGTCGTTCCCTCTATTCCTTATATTGCAAAAGGAATAGGTGTTACACTTCAAATAGTTGTGGGAGCCACAATTTTAGGTTTAATTTTAGGGATTTTGTTAGCTCTATGTAAAATAGGGAAAATAACTGTATTACGTCTATTAGCAGATTTTTATACATCTATTTTCAGAGGAACTCCCCTTGTATTACAATTAATGATTATTTACTATGCGATTCCTCAGCTTTTTGATATTACGGTAGATCCGATGCCAGCAGCAATTATAGCATTTGGATTAAATTCAGGTGCCTATATCTCTGAAATTATTCGTGGTGGGATTAATGCTGTTGATAAGGGGCAGTTAGAGGCTTCTTTAGCTTTGGGTATACCTTATTCGAAGATGATGAAGGATATTATTCTTCCTCAAGCGATGAAAAATATCATGCCTTCCCTTATGAATGAATTTATCACATTAACGAAGGAATCAGCGATTGTAACAGTAATTGGTGCACTAGACATTATGCGCCGTGCATACGTCGTGGGCGGATCTTCTTATCGTTACTTAGAGGCATTAATGATTGCTGGAGTGATGTACTATATCCTTACACTTATTTTATCATTCCTTGGCAAAAAGCTAGAAAAGAGGATGAGTAGAAGTGATTAAAGTAGAAAAATTATATAAATCATTTGGAAAAAATGAAGTCTTAAAAAACATATCCACTGAAATTAAGGAACAGGAAGTAATTGCAATCATAGGGCCCTCTGGTTCTGGTAAGTCTACTTTTTTACGTTGCTTGAATTTACTGGAGGAGCCTACTAGTGGTGTGATTAGTATAGGCAATGATGTTGTAACAGATAAAAAAACTAATATTATGAAGGTACGTGAAAATGTAGGAATGGTATTTCAACATTTTTATTTATTTCCTCACAAAACTGTACTAGAAAACTTAACGTATGCACCAATGAATGTTCAAGGAAAATCAAAGGAAGAGGCAATAGCTGTTGCAGATGATCTCTTACATAAAGTCGGACTCTTTGAGAAACGCTCGGAATATCCAAATCGTTTATCAGGCGGTCAAAAGCAGCGTGTAGCAATTGCCCGTGCGTTAGCAATGAACCCTTCTGTTATGTTGTTCGATGAGCCAACTTCGGCCTTAGACCCAGAGATGGTAAAAGAGGTTTTAGCTGTTATGAAGGACTTAGCAGAATCAGGTATGACAATGGTCATCGTGACACATGAGATGAACTTCGCAAAAGAAGTAGCAGACCGTATTTTATTTTTGGATGGTGGAGTTTTAGTCGAAGACACCCCTCCTGTCGAATTCTTTAGCTCTCCAAAGTCAGAGCGTGCAAAAGAGTTTTTAGAAAAGGTTTTATAAGGATTTAAGAAATAATAAAAGCAAAGCAGACTACAGCAAGCTCAAAACATTGGGCTTGCTTTTTTGTTGTTAATTGTAAGGGTATGAAGGGAAGGACTATTTCAGTATTCATTTTTAAATAACCTCTAAAAACCATAAAAGCCGGCAGTCCCCAAATAATTATAATTTGAATAAGTGAATCAGTATCTATATTAATGATTCATCCATCCCATCTACTACTGAGCAATTTATTCACAAACTGAACTATTAGTTTAAGTGTAACACTTCAAATACATTGGCACCTTACAAAAATTTACAAAACCTATAGTTTGGATAAAGCAAATTAGATTAAATAAGGATAGCTATAAAGAAAGGGATTTTACTAGCTTTGTAGAATTATAGAGGGTGATGAAATAATGAAAGTAAACAATCCTCAATTTGTAAAGGGGTGTAAATATGAACAGTGGATTGAATTTTGATGGGCTGGTCTATGACAAGGAGAGAGGAAACTATCATGGAAAAGTGGAAATAGCGACTGATTATTTTATAGATGTAACTATTTCTCCTGAGTCATATGATAAAGAACTAGTATTTAAATTAGCCGAAAATACTTTTGGGAAAATAAGAATAAAGAATGAATCGTATAAAGAAAAAATAGCAGGGGATTTATTAAAACTACATAATGAAGTATGGAATGAAGGCAAAATAATCAGTAAGGATGAATTTAAAAAACGAATTAATATACAAGGGATTTTAATTTTTGGTGAGGGAAATGCCGAATTGTACTATGACGACGGGGACTTATTCTGGGGTCACACGATAGTAGTAGATGTTGATGAAAACGGTTTGTATCAAGAAGCTCAAATATACGGATGAACGAAATAATATTATGATCAGGAGGAACATATGACATTTTCCAACACTATTAGTTTAGAAAAGTCACCTAGTAATATAAAAATCAGTGTCTTAGAAAAGGAAATAAACTTACCAGACGAAATTAAGTCAAAAGTAAATCAATACTGGGAAACGATCAACAGACAAAATACTTTTAGCAGAGGGGAGGTCTTTACTGTTCATCAAATTCAAGAAGATGAAAATGATTTATTCATTACCCTTATCCACACTGACTATACTCATTTTCTTTATAGTAGGAAAATGGAGTTATCAGCGGAGTACGACTGCACCGTTGTCTATCCTGCTACACTTGTCCTTACTTCGGACCAACATCTAGTTTATGGTCATATGAATGAAGGAACAGCCAATCCGGATCGAATTCAATTAGTTGCTGGTGGCTTAGACAAAAATGATTTAGAAGAAGGGCATATTAATATACACAAAAATATAATAAGAGAGATACAAGAAGAGCTAGGTATTAACCTTACTAAAATAATGTGTTTGTCACCTTTGAGTCCATGGCTAATAAAACGTGGAGGCCAATCATTAGTTTTAATAAATCGAGTAACCATTGATTTAACTTCTCAAGAAGTAAAAGAAATACATAAACATTATTATAGTAAAGGAGAACATCCAGAATTCAAAAGAGTAGAAACAATTCCATTTAACACTACAGGGCTTAATAGATTATTATTAAGTGATTATCGTAAGGCTGACTATATAAACCCACTATGTATTTATTTACTAGAGCAACTAAAAGAAAAGTAAGACGTGAATCTAGAGATACTCAATGCAGACGTTTTTTTAATATAAGGCTATGTAAAAGGCTAGGGTTGTTTTTTCATGAAGCAATTTAGTTTGTGAAATATTACACTTGTTCATTGATCTTGCTTCAACAAAACATGGTCAATTTATGGCTCATAGTAATAAACCGGCACTTTCTTTTTCAAAGCAAATATGCTCACCTTAATATACTTTCAGATGTCTTTTATTAAATTTAATTTTCTTAATATTTAAAATAAATGTTTACAAAAATACAAAAAGCACATAAAGCACATAAAGTATGCATATACATGTTCATGCATGTAAAGAACAATTCTACAACTGGAGATTTTTCAATGCCATTAGTACGAATTTCTCTTAAATCGGGTAAATCATCTGATTTTAAAAAAGAACTCAGCCAATTAGTCTATGAGGCAATGCGGGAGACAATAAACATTCCCGAAAGTGATAAATTCCAAATTATTTCCGAACATGATAAAAATAATTTAATCTTTAGCCCTGATTATTTGGGGATTAACCGCACGGAAGACATAATAATGATTCAAATTGTTATGAATGAAGGTAGAACTTTAGATTTAAAAAAGCAATTATATAAAAAAATTGCGGATGATTTAAATAATAGACTCCATATACGAAAAGAAGATGTTTTTATCAATTTAATGGAAGTGCCTAAAGAAAATTGGTCATTTGGCAATGGCTTGGCACAGTATGCAGAATAATTGGGAGGTGGATATTTTTGAATTCAGAAATCACAAAAGAAATTGCGCTTCTAGTTATACATACTCGAATGATTGATCGAGTGCTATCTCAATACTATGATCATTGTTAACATAGCCAAGGTAAAAAACGATTTTATTATTAGTTGTGTTTTTACATAGTATAGAGAGTTATCGAATTATTTTGCGAGGAGGAAAGTATGAAACGGTATAGTTTATTGTTCTTAGTTTTATTGCTTCAATTTCTAATTACTGCTTGTAATAATGAACCACTAATAGAAGTGGAAACGATAATTTCTACTATTAGTGATGAGGAATATGCTAGCGTTGGTGGCACTAAGGATTTAAATGACCCCCAGCAAGAAGACTTCAAAGTATTAAAATTTAAATTTTTTATGGAAAACACGAACGCTGTAACAGATCGTCAAATAGAAATAGATGTAGACTGGAGAAATACGTTAAATAGTATAGATGGAGTGGATCGTTATTGGCATGGAAGTGAGGGTGAACAAGATAATCCAAGTGAAAATTTTGCAGAATATCAGCAAGAAGTGGTTTTTTATGCAAAAGGATTATCGGAAGAGAACATTAAAAAAGCGTTCGAGGATTCAAAAGTTACAGTTTCATGGACTGACAATAAAGAGCTTGTAGAAAAACAGTATATAATTGCAGATTTAATAGAGTTTAAGGAGTAAGAAGCACTTTTACTGGCTTAGCTAAACATTCGTTAAATTTAAGCCCTATAAAAAATAGCCCCTTTTTGACGTTTATATATGCAAAAGATGGGCTATTTTTTATAAGAATATCTCCTGAAAGCAGTAAGTGCTTTTCCCTGCTTACTAATCTACATCTACTTCAACTGCTGGCTGACTTTTTTTGTTGAACAGCATCCCAAAAAGGAACGTCATAAAGATAATTCCCATTACAGTGATGATGATGCATCGAACAATGTAATCAGAATCCATCGCAAAGATTACGTCTTTACGGAACCAGTTTTGGAAAGGTAGACCAAAACCTAAGAGAACAGCGAAGAAGAGAAGTTTCGTCCAGATGCTTTTTCCCTTCATTTTTTTGATAGCTCCATTTACTACTAAACGAAGTAAAGCAAGACCTAAACCTACGCAAAAGAATATTATTAGATAAGTAACTATATCGTCACCGGTAACTAGCGCTGCAATCACTAATCCTAAAGCTATAATCAATGAACCAAACATTAATATATATTTTTTATTCACTTAACATTCTCCTTTATAATAAAGTACTGAACAACGTGTTGATTGTTTGCTTTATTATCATATGAAATTAGAGAGTAGAAAGCAATCGACAGATTTTTAGAAACTGTTTAGTGATTACTTATTAAGTATTAACAAAAAAAAGAGAGTTATGACAATGTCATGACTCTCTTTTAAATCTATTTAGTATAATCCACAACGATGTAAGGCTGTAATTGGAATGGTTTTGGTGCAATGTTACGATCGTTCCACATACCGAACCATCTTTCTAATGGATAGAAGTAATATCCGTCCTGCCAATGGTCAGATGTATCATACGGGTCTGCAAAGATAAGCATGTCATCACCAATACCTGGTGTTCCATTATTATCATATCCAATAATGGCTTGCCAATGTCCATCCCAATCTGCCCACTCAACCATAATTGGTCGGTCATTAGAAAGATGGCCAGTTAACCATTTAACAAAATAGCTATCCTTAGCATCTGTTACCCATGCTTCAGTAGTTTCACTATTTTCAGAAGCATATAAGCTGTTCCATGTGAAAGTAGCAGGAAGGTTTCCTACATTATTTCCGGTTTCACCATCTGCTTCTTGAATTAGATCGTCTGCTGCATAATTCACCTTATAGCTTGTCTCTACCACTTTAAAGCCCTCTAGACTAGTAAAGAAATTATGGAGCTGGCTAACGTCTGTCCCGTATTCTGGGAAGTTGTTTGCAGAACCAGGCTTTGCTCCTGGAGTGTCCAAGTCGGTCATTGCTTTCATTTGCTCAGCAATATCCATTTCTGTCATGTCTGTGAAGCCAAAATGGTTAGCAACCATTAATGCGGTAACAGGTCCACAAGACCATTCCGTTGTTTGCTGCATCGTTTGGAAATTTTCGATTAGTAGTAATTGATCATCTGATTTCATGTTGTAAAAATCAGGGGCTTTAAAATAACGAGACTCTTTGTTATCGCCAGCTTCTGCATAGGCATCAGCACCGCCGTTTTCATCATAGTCTTCGCCTTTAATCATAGTTGGTTTAACTGCCACAGTAGTTTCGGCTGACGCTTTTGTGTCTACTTCCTTGTTAACCTCCGCTTGTGAATCTGTGTTCTCTGAGCACGCAGATAATAATAGCATTGCGGATGCTAAAACTGCTGTAAGGGTTCTTTTCATTTATCCCCATCCTTTTCTTCTTTTTTTGAAACACAAGAATTTATTATATAGAAAGTAGGGAACAAATCAATAGATCGATTTATATTATTTTTTTACTTTATTTTGAAATTAGCTTTAAGTCAAATACGAACAATGAAAAAAGAATAATGAAATTTATATGCTTTTTAATAATAGTTTAAATTACATCTAGCTAGACACCCTACGCAGGGTGAGCGATTAGCATTCACATGTCACTCCAATCAATACATAGTTAATGTTCGTGTTTAATCTGTAAAATGCTTTTAAGGAAATTTGCTCAGCTTATTAACATAAAGCTATGTTAAAGGTAAAGGCTGATTTTAAATATACATAAAAAATGAGCTAGGATATTTCCTCCCAGCTCATATCTTGCTTTGACATTGATTTTTTACTAAACCAGCTAATAGGATGTCAATATTTTTCTCTAAAATTATTATTAATCTTATGATATACTATTTTGTGCATGACAAATAGCCCTCCAAAAACCTTTTGGAAGGTTTTCTCTTAATTAC
>NZ_JAMAWN010000027.1:0-43938 GCF_023713305.1 Psychrobacillus sp. MER TA 171
CTTAACGAATGAGAGCAAGAATAAGGCAATGAAAAAGGGTATTTTCTGTTCAGTTTGAACAAAAAGTACCCTTTTTTAATTTTCAAAAACAAAATTATTATAAAAACGTAAGTTTTTCAGTGCCCTCCATGGTCGTAGTAGGGAGACTTATTTTGTCTCTATTAAAGATTGCGCATTTCAGCTTATACACTTACTTGAGGAAAAAAAGAAGATAAAAAGATAATAGTCGTGGGATTTTCACTTGGTGCTCAAATTGCTATTCAGATGCTTAGTCAGTCTCTCGATTTAATCGATTATGCAATGATTAACAGTGCTCTCGTAAGAAAAGTACCATTTGGAAAGGAAATGGTTAAACCTACTATAAAGTTAACATATCCTTTGATAAAATATAGATTCTTTTCCAAGCTACAAGCTAAACAATTGTATATTGGTCCAAACCTTTTTGAAAAGTACTTTAAAGATAGCAATCGAATGTCTTTAGATACATTAACAATGGTTCTAGAAGAGAATATGTCTTTTCAAGTACCAGATTCCTATGCTGACGTAAAAGCAGACCTTTTAATAACAGTAGGCGAGAAAGAAAGAAAAGTGATGAAAAGCTCAGCAATTGACCTTTTAAGCAAACAAGACAGAGCTCAGGGAATTACGATCACTGGTATTGGTCATGGTATTCCAATAGCTGCTCCAGATTTTTTTAATGATATATTAGAAAACTGGTTAGAAGGTGCAGGACTACTTCTGAACACTAAAGTAATTCCGAAATGCTGAACTAATAATAGAACTTCTTTAACCAGAAATTACGTAGTCTTGTAAGAAGAATGCTGTTAGCATGCTTTTTTGCATCCCAACTACTATTCAGAATTCTTATGAACGCAAAATTCTTCTAATATATAGAAGAAACTCAATATTTATTGAAGTTAAAATTTAATTGTCGTATGCTTTTTACCTTAAATGTTATCTAAAAAAATATAACACTCCCTTTTTATTGTGGGGAGTGTTTTACTTTTTTAAAAACCAATAGAATGATTGTCTTCTTCCCAGTCATTTTTTATGGTTCGTTTATTTTGTTTAATCAGCTCGTCGATCCGTGTTTCGTATTCCAGCTTGCCATCATAATGCCAGTTAAGTGCAATGGACATGTACAGCTCGTTTAGTTGAGAAATGGATAAGCCTTTTGATCGTTTAGCTATATCTACTAAGACGTGGTCAAGAAGAATCTTCTTTATATCAAGCTTACGTAAATAATTTTCTCTCACTTGTTGGGGTGGTGAAGGAATCTCATATGCACGATCGAATCTTCCGGCACGGTTAATTAATGCTGGATCAATCTTCTGTGGGTAGTTAGTTGTTCCAATGATAAATAGACCCTCTCTAGATTGTGTTCCGTCTAATGTGTTTAAAAAGACAGATCTTGTATACTCGGGCATTGAGTCAATATCCTCAATCACCAGAATAGCTGGGGCTAATCTAGAAACAATTCCAAAAACCTCTTGGATGGAGTGACTTCCTGTGAACTCAGTGATTTGCCAATAGACGACAGGAGCTTTCGTAGAGCCGGTAATCGATTTTACTAGTGTCGTTTTCCCGTTTCCAGGGGAACCATATAGTAATATACCTCTTTTATAAGGAAGACCATATTCCTTAAAAAACAAACCGTCCTCTTTAAAAAATTCATCGATGGATCGAAAAATATCTTGTTTGATTTTATTCTCTAGTAGAACCTCTTCTCGAGGAACGACTGCTTGCTCACTATATTTTCTTCGCTGAACCCCTTGCTCCGTGTCAACTAAATAGGTGACTGACTGCATTAGAAGCTCGCGAAGCTTTTCATTGATCTCCTCTAAAAAGAAAAGGGCGGCTTGAGGGGAGGTGGAAAAGAAAAAGTAATCCGGCCAAGAGTTACCTTGAGAATAGTTAAATGCCATAGTTACTGCCACCTGATAATCCGGAAACATTATGAGTGTATTCTCAAATGTACTAACCATTCCCAGTTGATTTTCCATAGAAAGTAGGGATTTGCTTGTTATTTTACTTAAAGGCTTAGCTTCGTAAATATTTGCTAAAATTTTATAAGGAATCAATTGATGCTCCATCATTTCAATTAAATTAGTATCTAACTGATTAAATTGATTGTCAATGTTGACTAATTGCCAGCTGCCTGCCTGTTCTTCATTTAAAACATTAGTGATTCGCCTTGTCAGAATAGCGAAATCCTCATAACTTGGATGAATCTCCCGAAATTGTTCTTCGTGGGAAAATATTACTTTCATAGTAGTTCATGCCCCCTTAGTGTAAGCTCTAAACAAAAAAGGTTCCTCTTGTTAAGAAGAACCTTATGTTATACTATTTAGATTTGATTTTGCCGGTCCAGCCCTTAAAGCCGCCTTGTAACTGGTTAAGTTGGGTATGCCCTTTTTTCTTTAAGAACATAGCTGCACGTCCACTTCTTGCACCATTTTGACAATACAGATATACTGGTTTGTCTGGGCGAATTTCTTTGTGGCGTTGTCTTAACTGGGAGGAAGGAATATTTCTTGCTCCAAGGATATGGCCACCATCAAATTCTTTAGGCTCGCGTACATCGATTAATTGAGCTTTACGATAGCCCTCGATGAATTGCTCCTGCGTAAGGTTTGTAACTGTTTTCTTTAGTCGGTATGCTGAAATTCCTGCATAAACTAATAATACGACCAATATTGCTATAATAATATAAAGAGTCTCTAACACGGTCTTTCCCCTTTCTATACTTCCATTATCTATTATAAAAGATTTGCTAGATACAATTCAATCATTTTGGTAAAATGAATAGCGTTGTTAGGGGGGAGAAAGTTTGAAAAAGACAAAATGGTATTTTATTGATTCAGGTCCGTGCGCCCCGTCCTATAATATGGCGCTTGACGAGGCCCTTTTAGATTGGCATAGTGAAGGGTTGATTCCACCAGTGATTCGATTCTATGAATGGAATCCAGCAACTCTATCGATTGGTTATTTTCAATCGGTAGAAAAAGAGATAGATATGGAAGCAGTTAGAAGACTCGGTTTAGGATTTGTCCGCAGACCGACGGGAGGACGAGGAGTTCTTCATGAGCATGAACTTACATATAGCGTGATTGTTTCGGAAAACTATCCTGATATGCCAGCAACAGTGACTGAAGCTTATCGAGTGATCAGTGAAGGGCTATTAAAGGGATTTCAAAGTCTGGGATTAGAGGCATATTTTTCTATTCCTAATACTCCAGATAAACTGCAAGCCTTAAAAAGTCCGAAAACTGCTGTTTGCTTTGACACACCAAGCTGGTATGAGCTCGTAGTAGAAGGCAGGAAAGTAGCTGGAAGTGCTCAAACTAGACAAAAAGGTGTTATACTTCAGCATGGTGCAATTCTTTTAGACTTAGATGATGAAAAACTTGTGCAAACCTTTAAATTTTCTTCCGATGAAGTCCGGGAAAAAGTGAAAAATAGTATTAATCAAAAAGCTGTTGCTATAAACAAATTATTACAAAAATCGATACCAATAGACATATGTAAGGATGCTTTTAAAAAGGGATTTTCTGAAGCCTTAAACATTGAATTGGTACCATTTCATTTAAATAATGAACAAAATGAATACGTGAAAATGCTGGAAAGACGGCGTTATGATAATGACGCCTGGAATTTTAAAAAATAAAAGTATGAAAGACATATGGAGAATATGAGGTATAGGAATTAATACTTAAAAATTAATTTGAACAACTAAATTGCTTTACACCTCTATATGTAGTGCCGTATGATAAATGAAACTACTACATCTTGTGTCAATACGAGTTGTAGAAAGGAGGAAAAGAATTGGTAACTACTACAAATGAATCTCAAATAAAATTAAATGTAAAAGAATTAAATCACGATATCGAATTATTTCCTCAAGTACATCCAATAACAGAAGATATGAATCTAACACACAAAGGTGTGTCACGTTTGGTGATGATTGATCGATATTCATTCAAGGATACCGAAAAGAAAACACTAAAAGTAGGGGATTTTGTCGTTTTAACGGTGAAAGAAGACCCTAAATTTCCTGCACGAGGTCTTGGTTATATTGTTTCCATTAACCAGGAAGATAAAACGGCAGAAGTTTTGATCGAAGAAGATTATCGTAGTGCAATCGATGATAGTACTAAAGTTAAATCAGGAATTGTACGCCGTCCTTTAAGTGTTATTGAAAAACCTTTGGAGGTTTTCTATGAGCAAATTGCTAAGCGAAATGCGACTGGACTTGCTTCTGTTGAAGTGACAGAAGAAAAAAGAACAGAATGGTTCGAAAAGTTCTATCAGCAATTAGTATCACTAAAATTTATCCCTGCTGGACGAGTTCTATATGGAGCAGGTACAGGTACAGATGTAACTTACTTTAATTGTTACGTTATGCCTTTTGTTGCTGACTCACGTGAAGGCATCAGTGATCATCGAAAACAAGTGATGGAGATCATGAGTCGTGGCGGTGGAGTTGGAACAAACGGATCTACATTACGTCCTCGTAATACTTTAGCTCGAGGAGTTAATGGTAAGTCTTCAGGGTCTGTTTCTTGGTTAGATGACATTGCTAAACTGACACACCTAGTGGAACAAGGCGGTTCAAGACGCGGTGCGCAAATGATTATGCTTGCAGATTGGCATCCGGACATCGCAGAGTTTATCATTTCTAAAATGCAAAACCCACGTATCCTTCGCTTCTTGATTGAGAACACAAGTGATGAAACAATCAAACAACTTGCAAAGGACAAGCTTAAGTTTAAGCCGCTAACTGCACAAGAAGAAGCAATGTATCAAGGAATTGTAAACTATCAACACATCCCTGGCTTAGGTGGTTTTAGCGATGAAATCATACGCGACGCTCAAACGAAACTAAGAGATGGCGGAACTTTTTCTGTTCACAATCCGGAGTTTTTAACAGGAGCGAATATTTCTGTAACTTTAACTGAGGATTTCATGAAAGCTGTAGAAAAAGATGAAGACTTCGCTCTTCGCTTCCCTGCAACAGAAACTTATACAGAAGAAGAGATGGCTTTTTATAACGAAAATTGGCACAAAATTGGTGATGTTCGTGAGTGGGAGCGTATGGGCTACAAGGTTCGTACCTATCGCACAGTGAAAGCGAAAGAATTGTGGAACTTAATCAATATTTGTGCAACTTATTCTGCTGAGCCAGGCGTATTCTTTATCGATAATGCTAACGAAAAAACAAATGCAACTGCATATGGTCAAAAGGTTGTTGCAACAAATCCATGTGGAGAGCAGCCACTTGCTCCGTATTCCGTTTGTAACCTTGCAGCAGTCAACCTAGCTCAGTTTGCTAACAAAGATACAAAAACAGTTGATTTTGAAGCATTAAAAGAAACTGTTCGTGTGGGAGTTCGTATGCAAGATAACGTAATCGATGCTACGCCTTATTTCTTAGAGGAAAATAAAGTTCAAGCACTTGGTGAAAGACGTGTAGGTCTAGGTGTCATGGGATTAGCTGACCTTTTAATCTATTGCCAAAAAGAATACGGCTCTGAGGAAGGAAATCTTCTTGTTGATGAAATCTTCAAGACGATTGCAATAGCTGCTTACGAAACATCTGCAGACCTAGCAAACGAAAGAGGTAGCTTCCCGTTCTTGACTGGAGAAACAGAAGAGGAAACGAACAGACTTCGTAAGGCATTTACGGAAACTGGATTTATGCAAACAATGCCACAGGAGATTCGTGAAGCAGTACTTGAAAAAGGTATTCGCAATTCTCACTTATTAACTGTTGCACCTACTGGATCCACGGGTACTATGGTTGGAGTTTCTACTGGTTTAGAACCTTATTATTCATTTACGTATTACCGTAGTGGTCGTTTAGGTAAATTCATCGAGGTAAAAGCGGATATTGTACAAGAATACTTAGATGCAAATCCAGATACTAAAGAAGATGAATTACCTAATTGGTTTGTTACTGCAATGGAATTGCCACCAGAAGCCCATGCAGACGTACAATGTATTATTCAACGTTGGATTGATAGCTCTATTTCGAAGACTGTAAATGCTCCTAGAGGATATACAGTAGAACAAGTAGAAGGTGTTTACGAACGTCTATATAATGGTGGAGCAAAAGGCGGAACAGTATATGTAGATGGAAGCCGTGACTCGCAAGTTCTTACGCTTAAGGCGGAAGAAAACACTGTAAATGATGATACGGTGAAGGAAGAAAAAGTGATGGAAAAACGTCCAATAGTATTGATTGATACGATTCAAGATATACGTTCTACTAACGTTACAATCGGTTCAGAGGTTGGTAATACCTGTCCTGTCTGCCGTAAAGGAACTGTAGAGGAAATGGGCGGATGCAACACTTGTACAAATTGTAATGCCCAGTTGAAATGTGGACTGTAAATTTTATAGAGAGCATTTGATATGGATTTGAATTAAGATTGTACAATTTCAAATAAAATTACACCCCTTTGGATTATTTTATCCAAAGGGGTTTTAATATTTCAAAAAAACCTAAATAATTGGAAACCGGAAGATAGCATATAGAGGGCAGTTCATTGAGTATATTATCCACATCTTAGGCTTTCTTAACCAGCGACACTATATTTCTTATAACAAATCTCCGAGATGTTTTTTTTGGACGAGAGCCTTCTACCCGTTTCTTTTTTTTCAATCGATGACGCGCTTTCATGACGTTTAATTTTATGTAACCTCTTTTGAAGAAATGTTCTAGCTATTTGTTTAGTAAAACAAGAAAAGGTACAAACTGTCTTTAAAAGGAGGAGAGCAGAAATGAAAAGCTTATCGGTATTGACCAGTTTGGCGGCGGCTATTGGAATTACTGCGTTACTTAAATTTTTACACTTATTCAGTTTTGTTAAATGGAATCCAGTAGGTTTTTCAAAATCCTTTGAGATGTTTGAAGATACGAATGTATACTTACGCTGGCTGGTTTTATTTCTAGTTATTTGGGTTATTAGTATAGTGATTTATTATATAAGTCTTTTAACTTCTAAAGTACCCGTTGCTATATCTAGCCTTATTTTTGGGATACTTCTCGCATTTGTTGTAGAGTGGTTAATTAGCGATGCTGGAACAATGCTTAAAACGATGAAGAAACTGTCCATACCATTTATTTGTATTGTAGTTATTGGAATGCGTTTTCTAATGGAGTCAGCTATTTTTCATTCAAAGGATCAGCCCATCGCAAAATGAAAATTTACCACCCCTCTTTACTATGATAAAATAGACTATAGTGTTTATTTTGAAAATGGGGAGAGGGAAATTGATGAAATTAGAAAAGCTGCGTTTAGCATTAGAAGAAAGAGGCGTTGACGCATTATTGATAACAAATGATTACAGCCGTCGATATATCACCGGATTCACTGGGACAGCGGGTGTAGCAATAGTTTCCAAAAATGATGCAGTTTTTATTACAGACTTCAGATATACAGAACAAGCTGCTAGTCAAATAAAGGATTTCCGTATAGTTCAACATGCTAAAACGTTGATCGAGGAAATTTCCCACCAAGTAAACGAAATGGGTATTAAATCACTTGGGTTTGAAAAAGATGACGTAACATACGGTGTATATGAATTATACAAGCAAGCTGTTTCAGCAGATTTAGTACCTCTATCAGGTGTAGTAGAAAAAATTCGCTTGATAAAGACGGACGAAGAGATTAGTATAATAAAGGCAGCTTGTCGTATTGCAGATGAGGCATATGAGCATATCGTGACTTACATAAAACCCGGCATGACAGAACTTCAAGTCTCGAACGAACTAGAATTCTTTATGCGTAAACGTGGCGCTACCTCCTCCTCTTTTGATACAATAGTAGCTTCAGGTACGCGTTCTGCATTGCCGCATGGTGTAGCAACAGATAAAGTAATTGAAGTTGGCGATTTTGTAACATTAGATTTCGGAGCACTTTACAACGGGTATATTTCTGATACGACTCGTACACTTGCAGTAGGAGAGCCGAGTGAAAAACTAAAAGAAATTTATCAAGTAGTTTTAGATGCTCAATTATTAGCTCTTGAAAAGGTTCAACCAGGAATGACAGGTAAAGAAGCGGATGCTATTGCACGAGACTATATTGCGTCAAAAGGATATGGTGAGGCATTTGGTCATTCACTTGGTCATGGTATTGGTCTTGAGGTACATGAAGGACCTGGTTTATCCTTCCGATCAGACATTGTTTTAGAACCAGGAATGGTTATAACAATTGAACCGGGAATTTATCTACCGAACATCGGTGGGGTGCGTATAGAGGATGACGCACTAGTTACGGAGAATGGATTAGAGAAGTTAACACATTCGACGAAAGAGCTACTTATATTATCGTAATTTGGAGGGAAATAAATGATTTCAGTAAATGATTTTAAAACAGGTTTAACAATTTTAGTAGATGGCGTTCTTTACCGTGTTCTTGATTTTCAACACGTAAAGCCTGGTAAAGGAGCAGCGTTTGTTCGTTCAAAACTTAGAAACTTACGTAACGGCTCTGTGAACGAAAAAACATTCCGTGCTGGTGAAAAAGTAGAAAAAGCACAAATTGATAACAAAAAAATGCAATATCTTTATGCAAGTGGAGATCAACATGTATTCATGGATACGGATTCATACGAGCAATTAGAGCTTAATGAAAACCAAATCGAATATGAGTTGAAATTCCTACGTGAAAACATGGAATTACAAGTAATTCAATACCAAGGAGAAACACTTGGAGTAGAATTACCTAAATCGGTAGAGCTAGAAGTTATTGAAACGGAGCCAGGAATCAAAGGAGATACTTCTGGTGGTGGATCTAAAACTGCTAAATTAGAAACTGGTTTAGTTGTAACAGTACCTCTATTTATTAATGTTGGTGACAAACTAATTATTAATACAGATGAAGGTTCATACGTTTCAAGAGCTTAAGAGACTTTTTAAAAGACATCAAGAGGGGAAACCTCTTGATGTCTTTTTTTTATGGGCATACAAGGAAAAATCGAAAATGACAGGAGATCGAATTCTGCAATCCTAAATAACTAGAGTAATCATTAACCAGAAAAAAATGTGTTGAAACTCACTAAACACCTCCGTTTAATGATTTAGATCAGTCTAGTGAAAATAGCCGGTCAAGGACTTGTAAATTTCAAACAGTATGTTCATATTCTCCACCTGTCCAACATATAGTACGTAATAGGGAAGGGGGAGGCATTGTGGAACTTCACGATGTACTTCGAGTTGCGGGTATAGGCTTATTGATAGCAATTCTTCACTTATTTTTTGAATCGACTGGAAAAAAAGAGTTTGCATTCTTCTTGTTTTTTGTGGGTTATATTTACATGACTATTGAGTTACTACGTTTGCTTAGGCTGTTCTTTTATGAAATTTCCTCATTTTTAGAATGGCTTGTTATGACGAGTTAACAAATGATTGTCTATATTACTATCATTGTTGCATTTTGCTTGTTGCAGTTAGTTAAAGAAACCTACCCCAAATTTCATTCCCTAATTTATACTATTTATATTTTCCTTTTTTTAACTTACCTCTCCACTTCGGTCATTATTCCTTTTATAAACCAGTATATTTCAAACGTACCGGTCGCCATTCTACCTATTGTGAAATTGCTATTATTTTCAGTAATCCTTTTATTTATCTCACAAATAATAGAAGAGCTGCTTGAAGACTATGAATATACTAGTTTGGCCTCACTAATAACAATTACGACCAAGGCAATATTACTTGTTGTATGGATTCAGCATATGGAACCATTTTATCAAAAATTTTTTTCATTTATGGGACTACTCTCTTGAAGGAATGAGCAGTAATGGAAGAATTAATTGCAACAATCTTGCAACCCGCGAAAGAAGTACTGCAAACGTTTGTTTATATTCTCCTGTTCGGTTTTGTATTTATGTGTTTAGAATGGCTTATTCCCAGTAGCAAGCGATTATTTAAGTTATTGTTTATTCTTATTATTTGTTTTTATTGCTTAGAGCCAGCTTTTCGCTCAGTAAAGATGATTCAAGTAGTAACAGGTGAACTCGTTAATGTGTTTATAGGAGTATATCCAGTATTAACTGCTGGAATAGCACTGTCGGGTGGCGCTTTTCTTATTACTTTATGGAATCCAGTTGTAATGCTCTTTGCCTCTTTTACTAGTATTGTGGCAGACAAGATTATGATTCCAGCCTTATTGTCAGCCTTTATATTTGATCTTATGACTAGAATTCAACCTTCTATATCTTTTTCTCGAATGTCTGACCTAATACGAATGACTTTAGTTGGGGCTACCTCGATTATTCTCGTATTATATAGTCTGTTTATAACCGTAAACGGTGTAGTAACCTGGTCAGTAAGTGGTGCTGTAAACGAAACTGTAAAGAGATTAATCTCCAATAATATTCCCTTTGTCGGTTCCTTGCTTACAGAGAGTATTAGTACGATGAAAAGCTACTCATCTACTGCTGCTGCTGTCACTGGGAATTCTGTTTTGATATCAATTCTAGTTCTTATTTCTATTCCAACTATTCAAACGATCCTGATTGCTTTTCTCTACCGATTTCTAAGTGCTATTCTTGAGCCTTTTGTAGATGGACAAATTAGTGGACTATTAGACGATATTGGAAAAACGCTATTTGTACTTTCTATCATTTCCGTATTAATAGCCTTTGCCTTTTTCTTTACAGTGATATTAATCATGCTTTTCGCCAAATTATTGATAGGTGTGAAGGGATAATGTTTAACTTCTCTACATTGCTATATGGGATTTTAATGATTGTCATAATCGGAGAGATTCTATCTATTCTAATTGAGCATTTGGACAAGGAGAAGACGGGCTTTCTTATAAAACTTTCTATAATCTCATGGATTATCTCCTTTTTCTTCATATAAATAGATTGTCCTGCATAAAGTATGTTATCCAATATGAAAAGAAGGGTGAACACTATCTCATTAAAAAAAAAACCCACTTTTCGTTTTGTAGTAATAAGTTTAGCGGTTTTGGTTATTAGTCTCTTATTTTCAGAGATTTTCGGACTGACGGATGATGTAAATAAAAACACTAGCCCACCAGAGGTTCACACAAAAGATGAGCTTTCCGCTATATTGGAAAAAATCCATGGGGTTGGAAAAGTATCTATTTACTTTCATTACGCAGAACGAGCTGAAAATAAAACGGAAAGTGATTTATCATTTTTCCAATGGACAAGTGACAGCAAGATGGAAAAAGAAGAACTGATTGGAATACTGGTAGTTGCGGAAGGAGCGAGCGATAAACGTATAAAAAACAATCTTATTAAAACCCTTTCATCTGTATTGCAAATATCTCCACATCGAATAGTAATAGAAGAAATGGAATTGGAGGATAAATGATATGAACATTAAAAAAAGATCCGTATGGTTTTTAACTTTACTAAGCTTAGTGGCAGTAGTGACGGTGTATTATGCAACAGAAAAGCCATCCCCTTTTGATGGAATAGCCCTATTTTCTAATGACTCAGTTGATGATGTGAAATTGGTAGAAACATCTTCAACGAATGAAGAATCGTTTGTTTCTCACAGTAATCAATATGAAGAATTACGTATGGAAGTGCAGGAAAAACGTTCACAGTTACATGAGCAATTAGAATCTAAGGTCGCTTCAAATGATTTCTCTCCAGAAGAAAAAAATGAAGCATACAACGAAATTGAACAATTAGTAAAGATAAACTCTACAGAAGCGATGTTGGAGCTAATTATAAAATCATTAGGATATGACGATGCACTTGTTCGTATTGACCAAAACAAAGTGCTGATCGATGTAGTTTCAAATGAACAATCTTCAAAAAAGGCTGATGCTATTATATACGCAGTTAAGCGAGAATACCCTCAAGCATACAATGTTGAAGTGAAATTTGACGGACTATAACAAAAGTGCCTTTAAAGGGCACTTTTTCTTTTGTTTTCAATTAGTTATAACGCGGAATTGTTGTATGTGAATAGTACTTTTTTAATGCAAAGAAATCCTAAATCAGAGAGTAGAATTGATTTTTCGCCCCAACCGGACGCTTTCCGCGGGGGGAGCGATAAGCCACCACCCATCGCTGACGCGCGTGGTTGTGATGTCTTATCTGTCTCCCTCCTCCAGCGGAGTCGCCGGCAGGCGCTGCAATCAATAAATGGGAACAGCTTTAGCATCGATAAAGTGCTAATTGATTTACTCGCATAAACAAAGCTGAAAAAACTGTAACTAACTTAAATTTCATCATCTATTTATGTTCTAAATAGCCACTGAATATTCTTTTTTTATGTTTACAGTCACAATAAAAATAATTGTTAGTCAAAATCAAACATTCACTTTAACAAAGCTTATTTTGAAATAAAATGATAAAAAAGTGGAACATTTTACTATCTTAAAGCTACTGCATAAAATACAATTATTGGATTATATAAGATTTTTATTCCCTAAAAGTTAAGAACATTTGCACGTTTCTATTTTCAATTACCTTAAAAACGACTAAAATGAATAAGGAAGTATTAAAATGCAACTAAAAGGAGATGGGATAATTGAAAATCCAAGAAATCAGAGAAATTATTAAACTGATCGATCAATCTACACTAGATGAATTTTCATACGAAACAGAGGGTACAAAAATTAAAATTAAAAGAGGGGATAAAAACTCTCATAAATCTACTGTTCAAACGATAGAAAGCTCTTCGGTTGGAGAACTTCCTAAAGTACAAGAAGTTCAGACACCAGCTGTACAGGAATCTCCAAAAGCAGCGGCTGTAGAAAGCTCTGTAACAAAACAAGCTCCAGTTGAAGAGGGAAATAGCTCTTTACATAAAATTACTTCTCCAATGGTTGGGACATTCTATCAATCTTCATCACCAGATTCTCCTGCATACGTTGAGGTCGGCAGCAAGGTTACTGCAGATTCAATTGTTTGTATAGTAGAAGCGATGAAACTATTCAATGAAATTGAAGCAGAAGTAACTGGAGAAATCGTTGAAATTCTAGTTAAAGACGGTCAATTAGTAGAATACGGTCAACCTCTATTCTTAGTTAAAGCTTAAAAATATGAATTAAATAAGGAAAGGGGTAAGCATCATGAAAAAAGTGTTAATTGCCAATCGTGGTGAAATAGCTGTTCGTATTATTAGAGCATGCAAGGAGCTAAATATTGAAACTGTTGCTGTATATTCTGAAGCGGATCGAGAGGCTTTACATGTGCAACTGGCAGATGAAGCTTATTGTATAGGGCCTAGATTATCGAAAGATTCCTATTTAAACTTTTCAAATATTATCAGCGTTGCCAAGCTAACGGGCTGTGAAGGGATACATCCTGGCTATGGTTTTCTAGCGGAAAATGCTGAATTCGCTGAGCTATGTGAGGAATGTGATATTAAGTTTATCGGTCCTACATCACAGGCGATCAAAAGCATGGGTATAAAGGATGTAGCAAAGGAAACTATGCAAAAAGCTGGAGTTCCTACAGTTCCTGGTTCAAAGGGTATCGTTAAAACGGAAGAGGATGCACTTAAGGTAGCAAATGAAATAGGATATCCGGTTATCATCAAAGCAACTGCTGGCGGTGGTGGTAAAGGTATCCGCGTAGCAAAAGACGAAGCTGATTTAATCAAAGGGATAAAAGTTACCCAAAAAGAAGCTGCTGCAGCATTTGGTAATCCTGGCGTTTATCTCGAAAAATATATTGAAGTATTTCGTCATGTAGAAATTCAAGTATTAGCTGACTCTCATGGTAATGCAGTACATTTGGGTGAAAGAGATTGCTCCATCCAAAGACGTATGCAAAAGCTAGTGGAAGAAGCTCCATCACCAGCTTTATCAGAAGCTATGCGTGCCGAAATGGGCGCTGCGGCAGTAAAGGCAGCACTAGCAGTTGGCTATGAAAGTGCTGGAACAGTAGAATTTATTTTTGATCATATTAACCAAAAGTTCTACTTTATGGAGATGAATACTCGTATTCAAGTTGAGCATCCAGTGACAGAGATGATTACTGGTATTGACTTAATTAAACAAATGTTAAAAGTTGCAGCCGGAGAAAAATTGCCATTTGAGCAAAAAGATATTAAACTTAATGGATGGGCAATAGAATGTCGTATTAATGCGGAAAACCCAGATAAAAACTTCATGCCTTCTCCGGGACTTGTTGAATTCTATTTACCACCAGGCGGACTTGGAGTTCGAGTAGATTCAGCAGTATATCCTGGTTATACAATTCCTCCATTTTATGATTCTATGGTGGCTAAACTTATTACTTTTGGTGAGACAAGAGAAGAGGCGATTGCTAAGATGAAACGTGCACTTAGTGAATTCGCCATTGAAGGTGTCGATACCACTATTGGCTTCCATGAAAAGCTCATGAATCATGAGGTATTTGTCTCTGGAGATTTCGATACTAAGTTTTTAGAGAGATACGATGTGATGAATTCATAAAAGGAGTGATCCATATGACAGAAACAACCGAACAAAAATTTGTTCAAATGACTCCTGATGGCAAAGAAAACCTAGGGACAATTGAAATTGCTCCAGAGGTTATAACGGTAATTGCTGGAATTGCTACAACTGAAGTAGAAGGTATCGCGGGTACACGTGGTAACTTTGCAGCAGGCGTAGTAGAGCGCTTAGGAAAAAAAGTGCATGGTAAGGGCATAAAGACTGAAATCACAAATGACGGTCTGTATATTGATGTATATTGCCTTGTGAAATACGGTATATCCGTTCCTAATGTAGCAAGAGAAGTGCAGTCTCAAATTCGCCAGGCTATTGAAAATATGACTAGCTTAGTTCCAACCGAAGTAAACGTTCATATTACAGGCGTACAATTTGAAACGGTTGAATCATGAGAAAAGAGCTCCAGTTGGGGCTCTTTTTCTTATTTTCTACTTTCTAATAAGCACTCTACAAAAAAATATGATATTATGGGTAAGATAGCTACATTTAAAGGAGAACTAATAATGAAACGTAGACAAGCAAGAGAGCTAGCATTACAAGCACTATTTCAGCTAGACAATCATGAGATAACAATACAAGAAGCGATAGGGCATGTTACAGAAGAAAATGACCCTTTTTTAACTGATTTAGTGAAAGGGACAATTGAGCATAAAGATGAAATTGATACCTCTTTGACAGACAAGCTAGAAAACTGGTCTCTTTCCAGATTACCTAAAATCGAAAGAACAGTTCTGCGAATCGCAGTTTATGAACTACTATATGCAAACGAAGCACCAGCAAAAGTAGTTATAAATGAAGCATTGGAAATATGTAAAATCTATGGCGATGAAAAATCTAGCCGATTTGTAAATGGAGTTTTATCTAAATATACAGATCAATAAATTTCGACATTAAGGGGCGTTTATAGTGGCAGATAATCTTATTAATGGGAAAGAAATAGCTGGAAAAGTAACTGAAAAAGTGAAAGAACGTGTGGAACATCTAAAATCAAAGGGTATTACCCCAGGATTAGCGGTTGTATTAGTTGGAAGTGATCCAGCTTCTCAAACCTATGTGAATAGTAAAACACGAACGTGCGAAAGACTCGGTATGTATTCTGTTATGATAGAACTAGAAGAAAATATATCCGAAGAAGAACTATTAACTCACGTTAACAAGCTAAACGACGATGATAAGATACACGGTATTCTAGTTCAATTACCACTACCAAAGCAAATAAATGAGGATAGAGTAATTGCAGCTATATCTCCATTAAAAGATGTAGATGGTTTTCATCCAGTAAATGTCGGTAAGATGCTCATTGGGCAACCTACTTTCTTATCCTGTACGCCCTTTGGTGTAATGAAACTTTTAGAATATAGCGATATAGCATTAGAAGGGAAACACGCTGTAGTTATTGGGAGAAGTAACATCGTTGGCAAACCAATGGGTCAGCTCCTTTTACAAAAGAACGCTACAGTAACCTACTGCCACTCGAAAACAAAAGACTTACATAGCTTTACAAAACAAGCAGATATTTTAGTAGTAGCAACTGGTCAGCCGAAAATGATCAATGCTAGTCACTTAAAAGAAGGTGCGGTTGTAATAGATGTTGGGATTCACCGTAATGAAGACAATAAACTATGCGGCGATGTAGACTTTGCTTCTGCTAAAGAAATTGCTTCTAAAATCACCCCTGTTCCTGGTGGTGTAGGTCCAATGACTATTGCAATGTTAATGGAAAATACATGCCTTGCAGCAGAGAATACACTAGATAAATAAGCTGAAAGCTGTTCTACAAGAGAACAGCTTTTACCTTGTCAACAGTCTTGGGAGTTGATTGGATGTCTCAAACATATTTAACTGTAAAAGCCTTAACTAAATACATAAAAAGAAAATTTGATGCGGATACTCATTTGCGAGATGTTTACGTAAAAGGAGAACTTTCAAATGTAAAGGTTCACTCTAGTGGTCACATTTATTTCACTTTAAAAGACGAATCTGCTCGTCTGACCTCAGTTATGTTTGCTATGAACGCTCGTAGCCTTAAATTCAGACCTGAGAGTGGTATGAATGTGCTAGTTCGAGGGGACATTAATGTATTTGAGGCAGCAGGACAATATCAGTTGTATGCCTCTTCTATACAGCCAGATGGTATTGGTGAGCTTTTTTTAGCCTTCGAACAGCTAAAGAAAAAGCTAGAACAAGAAGGACTTTTTCATCCAAATAGGAAAAAACGACTACCTGCATTTCCTAAAAAAATTGGAGTCGTCACATCGAAGACAGGTGCAGCGATTCGAGATATTTTGACTACGCTCGAAAGACGTTACCCAATTAGTGAGGTTATCGTTTTCCCTAGTATCGTTCAAGGCCCTCAAGCAGCCCCTTCTATCGTAAAATCCATTAAACAAGCTAATACCCTAGGAAGTATTGATGTATTAATCGTTGGTAGAGGTGGAGGATCCATAGAGGACTTATGGGCATTTAACGAGGAAATTGTTGCTCGGGCAATAGCAGAAAGCAGTGTTCCTATCATTAGTGCGGTGGGACATGAAACAGATACAACTATTGCTGACTTTGTATCTGATTTAAGGGCACCAACACCGACAGCAGCTGCAGAAATGGCTGTCCCAAGCAAAGAAAATCTTATGAAGAACATTCTATCTTATCAGTCTGCAAGTCTTCACTTTATTACTAAAAGACTGACGGATGAAAAAAACAGATACGATAGAGCAATCACATCACCAGTCATGGCAACTCCTGAAAAATTATATCGTCCCTTTATAGAGAGATATATTCGAACGGAACAGCAACTAAATCGAGAGGTTAATCGATTATTTGGTGACAAAGTGCGCAACTTTTCTCAGTTAGACAATCGGTTTAAACAGCTTTCACCGCAAAGATTAATTACATTACAATCTAAACAATTGGTAACTAGTACAAATCAACTGAACCAAGTAATGATTGCGGCTTTTGAAAAAAATCGTCAACAATTTATTGGGTCGTTAAGAACCTTGGAGGCTCTAAATCCTCTAAAAATCATGGATCGCGGCTATAGCATTACTTATAAGGATGGACAAGTAATCAAGTCGATAGATGAAGTTCAAAAAGGTGAAACAATCGCTGTCACTTTACCTGATGGTCAAATAGATGCCATAGTTCAACAAGCAGTGAGTAAAGAGGGGGTAAAATAACATGGCAAAAAAAGAGATTCCATTTGATGAAGCAATGCTCCAATTAGAACAAATTGTTCGTCAGCTAGAGCAAGGGGATGTCCCACTTGAAAATGCAATCGAGCTCTACCAAAAAGGGATGGAGCTATCAAAACTTTGCAGTGATAAATTACAAAGCGCTGAAAAACAATTAGTTTCCTTTATGGGGGAAAATAAAGAAGAGGTAGGGCAAAATGATGAGTAACTTACAAACATTTATTGAAACCAACCTTCCACATATTGAACTCCAGCTCGAGTCAATTATAAATGACATTACAGCTCCACATGAATTAAAAGAAGCTATGCTTTACTCTCTTAAAGCAGGCGGTAAGAGAATTAGACCGTTATACACTCTTGCTGTGTTGCAAGAACTTGGAGTGGAAAATGTAGAAGCTATAAAAGTTGCCAGTACTATAGAGATGATTCATACCTATTCTTTAATACATGATGACTTACCTAGCATGGACAATGATGATTTACGCAGAGGTAAGCCTACTAACCATAAGGTTTTTGGTGAAGCTTTAGCAATTCTTGCAGGGGATGCCTTAGTAACACTAGCATTCGGCATTATAGCTAGACTCAAAGACTTGGAGCCGAGCCAAAAAGTTCGCTTGATTGATGAATTAAGTATGGCATCAGGAGCGGAAGGTATGGTAGGCGGTCAAGTTTTAGATATGCTTGGAGAAGGTAAGAGACTTTCTTTAGAAGAGTTAGAAGAGGTACATCTGAACAAAACTGGAGCATTATTATCTTATAGTATTTTAGCTGGCGGAATAATTGCCAATGCAAACGAAGATATTATGAAAGCTCTCCATCAATATTCCATCCATATTGGACTAGCTTTTCAAATTCAAGATGATATTTTAGACGTTGAAGGTACTTCTGAGCAATTAGGTAAAACTGCTGGAAAAGATATTTTGAGTGAAAAAAATACTTATCCTTCTATTTTAACTTTGGCTGGTGCTAAGGAACAATTACAGAAGCAGTATAATTTGGCCATTGAGGCGTTACATCCTGTAACACTAAACAAGGGACTTTTAGTAGAATTAGCCGACTACATAACAAAAAGATCAAAATAAATAGCGTATAATTTTGTTTTATAAGCAAATATTGATATGATTATACCTAGCTTTATTAAAGGAAATCTAAAAGAAGGTGAGTGATGGCAATGGATTTAACTTCAATTTCTAGTCCATCCTTTTTAAAACGTTTAGACAATGAACAATTAAAGGACTTAAGTGAAGATATTCGATCGTTTTTAATAGAAAAGTTATCAGTTACAGGTGGACATATTGGACCTAACTTAGGTGTAGTTGAATTAACTGTGGCACTGCATAAAGCTTTTAATAGCCCAGATGATAAATTTCTTTGGGATGTTGGACACCAGGCATACGTTCACAAAATCTTAACTGGCCGTGCAGATCAATTCGATACGCTACGCCAATTTAAAGGACTATGTGGATTTCCTAAAATGATTGAAAGCGAGCACGATGTATGGGAGGCAGGGCATAGCTCTACTTCTCTTTCTGCCGCAATGGGAATGGCAAAAGCTCGTGATATTCAAAAGAAGAAAAACTTTGTGATACCTATTATTGGTGATGGGGCTCTCACAGGTGGTATGGCTCTTGAAGCATTGAATCATATCGGTCATGAAAAAACAGACATGATTGTCATTCTAAACGATAATGAGATGTCGATTGCTCCAAACGTAGGAGCATTGCATAATGTATTGGGTAAATTACGTACTCATGGAACGTATAACAAGGCTAAGGATGAAATTGAATCCTTGCTGAAAAAAATTCCAGCTGTTGGCGGTAAACTAGCAGGTACTGCAGAACGCTTAAAAGATTCGTTAAAGTATCTACTAGTTTCTGGAGCATTTTTTGAAGAACTAGGCTTCACTTACCTTGGACCAATTGATGGGCATAGCTTTGAAGACCTAGAAGAAAACTTGAAAAATGCGAAAAAAATGAAGGGCCCAGTCCTTATTCATGTGATTACGAAAAAAGGAAAAGGCTTCAAACCGGCTGAACAAGATAAAATAGGTACTTGGCATGGTACAGGTCCTTATAAAATGGAGACTGGTGACTTTGTGAAGTCTGCCTCTAAAGCACCTTCTTGGAGTGCACTAGTAGCCGAAACTGCAAGAAAATTAGCTCGTGAAGATAATCGTATTGTAGCAATTACTCCAGCTATGCCGGTTGGTTCTAAATTGGAAGGGTTTGCATCAGAATTCCCAGATCGAATGTTCGATGTAGGGATAGCAGAGCAGCACGCCACTACAATGGCAGCTGGAATGGCAGCTGAAGGGATGAAACCGTTATTAGTCATCTATTCTACATTCCTTCAACGAGCATATGATCAAGTTTTACACGATATTTGCCGTCAAAAGTTAAATGTCGTAATTGGTATTGACCGTTCAGGTCTAGTAGGAGCAGATGGAGAAACGCATCAAGGCGTATTTGACATTTCCTTCCTTCGACATATGCCTAATATGGTCATCATGATGCCAAAGGATGAAAATGAAGGACAACATATGGTAAAAACTGCGTTTGACTATTCTGATGGCCCAATTGCCCTTCGCTACCCTCGTGGTAATGGACTTGGCGTCCCAATGGACGAAGAGCTAACTCCTATTCCAATCGGGTCTTGGGAAGTACTAAAAGAAGGTAGTCAAGCCGTGATTCTAACATTTGGAACTACTATTCCAATGGCATTAAAGGCAGCAGACGAGCTAAGTAAATTAAATATCTCTGTAGAAGTAGTAAATGCTCGTTTTATCAAACCACTTGATGAAGCAATGCTCAAAGATATTCACTCGCGTAATATGCCTATTATTACAGTTGAAGAAAGCGCCTTGCAAGGTGGATTTGGAAGTGCTGTATTGGAATATTATAACGAACAAAATTTACAAGCTAATGTTAAAAGAATTGGTATTCCTGATATGTTTATTGAACATGGAGATGTTAATCAATTGCTCGAAGAAATTAATATTACAAGCGATAGCATAATCGATTTAGTAAAATCTACTTTAAAAGAAAGCCCAAGGTATATCTCCTCATGAGTAAGATACCAAAAGAGAGGGTAGATATACTCTTAGTAGAACAAGGGTTGTTTGAAACGAGAGAAAAAGCTAAACGTGCTATTATGGCTGGGCTTATCTACAAGAATGAAGAAAGAATAGATAAGCCGGGAGAAAAAATAGAGGTCTCTTCTGTATTAACGGTAAAGGGACAGGTTTTAAAATATGTAAGCCGTGGTGGTTTAAAGCTAGAAAAAGCAATCGAACAGTTTGATCTAGAGATTAAGGATAAAATTATGTTAGATATTGGTTCTTCTACTGGTGGATTCACAGACTGTGGACTTCAAAATGGAGTGACACATGCTTACGCATTAGATGTAGGTAGTAATCAATTGGCTTGGAAAATCAGGCAGGACCCACGAGTATCGGTAATGGAAAAAACAAATTTCCGTTATTCTACGCCTGCTGATTTCCAAGAGGGCTTACCGTCGTTTGCTTCTATCGATGTTTCTTTTATATCCCTTAAGCTTATCTTCCCAACTTTAAAGACAATCATCGTTCCAAACGGAGATGTGATTGCTTTAGTTAAGCCACAGTTTGAAGCTGGAAAAGAGCGAGTTGGTAAAAAGGGTGTAGTGAGAGATAAGGCAGTGCATATAGATGTGCTCAACGATATAGCAAATTTTGCCGAAAGCCAAGGCTTCCAATTGAAAAATGTTTCTTATTCACCTATTACTGGTGGTGAAGGTAATATAGAATTTCTATTCCATTTAGTTAGTGTAAATCCTGAAGAAGTTCTCCCTCATACATTCGACTTTGAAAAGCTTGTCAATGAGGCACATAATTTATTAAAATAATTCGCGACTCCCCAAGAGTCGCGTTTTTTCTTGTTACTTTTGCAATGTAATGCTAAGGTATAATTAAAACAGTATATTTATACAGCAAGGAGCTCATTATGAATAAAGGACAACGGCATATTCGTATTAGGGATATAATAGCGAATTATGAAATTGAAACACAGGATGATTTAGTCGATCATTTAAAAAATGCTGGGGTTAACGTTACTCAGGCTACGGTATCCAGAGATATAAAGGAACTACATTTAGTAAAGGTGCCCTTACCAAATGGTAACTATAAGTACAGTTTGCCTGCAGACCAACGATTTAATCCTATGCAAAAGCTGCATAGAGCATTAACAGATGCCTTTGTTAGTATCGATGGAGCAAGTCATTTTTTAGTTATGAAAACTTTACCAGGTAATGCTCATGCTATTGGCTCGCTGATTGATTATTTGGATTGGGAAGAGATATTGGGGACTATTTGTGGTGACGACACGTGCTTAATCATTTGTAGAACAGAAGAAGATAGTCAAACTTTAAAAAATCGTTTACTGGAAATGCTGTAATATCCAATGGCTTCATGTGTAATTCTGTAATTCCGGTTATTTTGTCAAAAATGAACAGCTATCAAAAGTGTAATCATTGATCAGCACGGCCGCTTTCCGTGGCGTAAGAAGTCTTAAGAGCGTAGGTGTGATGTCTTACTAGTCATGGATTCGAGGTCTGCGTGCTACCATCTTAAAGGGTGTTAAATCTAAATGTGTATACAAATGAAATGAAATACCTAAAACGATACAGATTTTTTAAACAGAGGTGATATTTTGTTAAAAGAACTTTCCATTAAAAACTTTGCTATTATAGACGAGCTATCAGTTGGCTTCGACGAAGGACTAACTGTATTAACTGGTGAGACTGGTGCTGGTAAATCCATTATTATAGATGCAGTTCATTTACTCTGTGGAGGTAGAGGCTCACAGGAATTTATTCGACATGGAGCACGGAAAGCTGAACTGGAAGGATTATTCATCATAACAGATCCACAACATAGTGTTTTTAAGAAAATGTTTGACGTTGGTATAGATGTCGACGACGAAACTATTATTCTCCGTAGAGATTTAAATGATTCTGGAAAAAGTGTCTGTAGAGTTAATGGAAAATTAGTTACTATAGGCATTCTAAGAGAGATTGGTGCTAGTTTAATAGATATTCATGGCCAACATGAAAGCCAAGAACTTATGGACGACAAAGCTCATATTCATTTACTAGACCAGTTTGCTGGCGAAGACTTAAAGGTAGTAAAAGAAAATTATAAAGAATTGTTCCATAAATATAAAAAATGGAAAAAAGAACTTGCGACATTAACGGAAAACGAACAACAAATAGCGCACAAAATAGATTTGTACACTTTTCAAGTAGAGGAAATAGCAGAAGCACAGTTGAAAAGTGGAGAAGAGGAATTGCTCCAAAATGAAAAAAAGAAATTATTAAACTTTCATAAGGTGTTCGACAAGATGAGTAATTCCTATGAAGCTATTTTAGGAGAATCTAAAGGATTAGATTATATAGGAACTGCAATGTCTGATTTAATGGATATTGCCGATGTGGATGATAATATGAAGGAGTTAAGCGAAAGCGTATCTTCTGCTTTTTATATATTACAGGATGCCGCCCACCAGCTTAAAAATGAGCTGGATGAGATGGAATATGATAGCAATCAGCTGCTTGAGGTGGAAGAGAGACTTGCAACTATTCAAACGTTAAAGAGAAAATATGGCTCATCCATTGAAGAAATTTTAGAATACAAAGATCAAATTCAGCATAGCCTAAGCCAATTAGTCAATCGAGATGAACAGATTCAAAAAATGGGTGAAAAAATCAAGCAAATTGAAATTGATCTCCAGCTAGAAGCAAATGAACTGACCGTAAAACGTAAAATTGCTGCTGAAAAGTTAAGTAAAGCAATTATGGAGCAGCTTAAAGAGTTATATATGGAAAAAGCTACTTTTTCAGTTATGTTTCACGAGCAGTCTAACCAAACGTATAATGAAGATGGCTTAGATGACTTGTCATTTTACATTTCTACAAATGTGGGAGAGCCATTAAAAGCATTAACGAAAATAGCGTCCGGAGGAGAACTTTCTCGTATGATGTTGGCCCTAAAAAGCATTTTTTCAAAACATCAAGGGATTACTTCCATCATTTTCGATGAAGTAGATACAGGAGTTAGCGGACGTGTTGCTCAGGCCATAGCGGAGAAAATAGCTGGCATTGCTACGAATTCTCAGGTTTTGTGCATTTCTCATCTTTCTCAGGTTGCAGCAATGGCAGATCAGCATTTGTTAATCCGAAAAGAAGTGACTGGAAACAGAACATATACATTATTGGAGGAAATAACAGACAATAAACGAGCTGAGGAATTGAGCCGAATGATGTCAGGTACCGAAATAACTACGACCACATTAAAACACTCCAAAGAATTATTAAAAATTGCAAATGAACGTAAAAAAATATTAAGAAACTCCTGAAGACCTGTAACTTTTGGGTCTTCTTTTTTTATCAATTATTTACCTCACATAGAGTTCACAGCAAAGGACATAGTAAGATGTATGGGAGGTGAAATATGAAAAAAAGCTATCGAATTTGGTCGCTTTTGCCAATACTTTTCTTTACTTTGTTCTTTCTAAGCACCACTGCATTCGCTTCAAAAATAACAGTTGTTCCACTTGGGCAATCTATTCAGATCGACCTCCAGTATGGATCTGTGTTTCTTAATCACGATGTGTTGTTAGAAGATGACTATTGGCTAAAATCTGGTGATGCAATTCATCAAATAAATGACCAAACGGTATCTAACATTGATGATTTAAAAAGGCAATTAAAAAATAAGAAACAAATTATTATCCAGTATGAGCGAGATAAAAAAATGTATACGAAAGATATTACGCCAGATCAAATGATGAAATTATTCCCTTTCTTGCGAGATGCAACTGAAGGAATAGGAACGCTCACTTATTATGACCCAGAAACAAATGAATTTGGTGCACTTGGGCATCAAATAGTAGACCATTCTTCTGGCGTTACTCCAAAATTTTCAGAAGGCTCTATTTATTTGTCTTCCATTCAACAAATCAAAAAAAGTATTCCAGGAAAACCTGGGTATAAGATTACTTCGCATGAAAACAACACTCCACCTATAGGGGGAGTAAATGAAAATAATGTTTATGGGGTTTTTGGCAAGCTAGAAAACAAAGCATTAGCAAATATACCGATGCAACAAATGTCAGTTGCAGAAAAAGAAGAAATAACGACAGGTAAAGCAATTATGCGAACATCAATCGATGGTGAGAAAGTGCAGGACTTTACAATAAATATCTCATCTGTGGAAGGACATCTATTTCAGTTTACGGTAACTGATTCCCAGCTCATTAAAAGGACTGGTGGTATTCTTCAAGGCATGAGTGGAAGCCCAATTCTTCAAGCTGACAAAATAATTGGAGTTGTTACTCATATGTACGTGGATAAACCAAAAAACGGGGCTGCTTTAGCTATAACAGAGATGATGAAGAAAAATCCATGATTTTATGAAGGCTACATCCATTTGGGTGTAGCCTTTTGTAATTGCTTAGCAAATTATAAAATAAATTCTGAAAACCTATGGATAAAAAAACATAGGCGGCTTGCGCTTTTCTATTTTGTCTAGCGCAAGCAGCCTTGCCCCTCGGGGTCAAATGGATAAAAGGTGCTTCTGCGCAAGCTTGTCGCAAACAAGAGCGTTTGTGGTGGCTGAGGGACTGCCTCCTCGCTTTTTCCCATTTGCCTGTCGGGGCAGAAATAGGCGCTTGCGCTTTTCTTGTATAAAAGCTTAAAATGTAAATAACTATAATTCGACAAATGAGAAAAAAAGATTTACAATTTGTCATAATACCTCGGAATCGTAATAGGAAAGAATCATTTTGAAAATTAATAAAGGAAGTAGGGAAAAATTAGCGAATAGTAATTATGTAAAAACTTACAAAAGGTGGATGAATTTTAATGGAGAAAATAAAAGTAGCAATAGTCGATGATAACAAAGATCTAATACGGACAATGGATTCATATTTTGAACAACACCCTGAAATTGAGGTTATTGGTACCGCGTATAATGGGAAATTATGTTTGGAAATGTTAGAAAATATTAAACCAGACGTTTTATTGTTAGATATAATCATGCCACACCTTGATGGAATTGCTGTATTAGACTCACTCCAAAAAAATGATAAGCTAAAGGGATTACAGGTTATTATGCTAACTGCTTTTGGCCAGGAAGATGTGATGAAACAAGCAGTGGACTTAGGTGCCTCTTATTTTATGCTAAAGCCTTTTGAATTTGACCGTCTTGTAACACAGATTATTCAAGTCGCTGGAAGACAGGGATCCATGCAGGAAGCGCCAGTTAAGTCAAACCCGGAAAAAGAAGCTTTACAAAACAAGCGAATGATTGATAATACCATTACAAATGTTATTAAAGAAATGGGTGTTCCCGCGCATATTAAAGGATATTCCTATCTCCGAGAAGCAATTCAAATGGTGTATTCAGATATTGAGCTGCTTGGATCAATTACGAAAGTTTTATATCCTGAGATAGCAAAGAAATTCCAAACAACACCTTCACGTGTAGAACGCGCTATTCGCCATGCGATTGAAGTAGCATGGAACAGAGGTAACTATGAAACTATTTCTAAAATGTTTGGATATACTGTCCATCACTTAAAATCTAAACCTACTAATAGTGAATTCATCGCGATGATCGCAGATAAAATTCGCATGGAGAACATGGCTAGCTGAAAGGGTTAGGAATCACGGTTTGACGGGATGTACAAACCAACCAACTTCTGAAATATTAACTTGATCTGTACTTCAAAGCCTATAAACTAATATCAACAAAGCCAACGAATTATTTGATTCGCTGGTTTTTTTGTATTTTTAAAAAAAGGACGAAAAATATGAAAATCACAGAATTAGAATTTTATTTGGAAGATTTTCTGACGTAGTAAAGAACTAATCTATTTGAAGGAGGAGTTTTTATTTGATTCTCCCTAAAAGGTGAAGTTTAAAAAATCATACCTCTGATAATACCTTCCATTTTAAAAAAACACTACAAAGGTAAAACCCTTGCAGTGTCAATTCATCATTTCCAATAGAATGGTGGAAATCCACACTCTTTATATATTTCATTGTAATCAGCAAAACAATATTCACCAAATTCATCTAGATCTTTATATTCATCTAGGACTTTTCTAAGTTCTACAAAAAGTTCCTTATCAACTTCAACAAATGAATCTTCAAATCGTTTTTGAATATCCAACTTTATTAAAAACCTTATCAAGTCCTCATATAGTAACGGATAATCTTTTTTTATACTTTCTTTATTTTCTAAGAATGATTTAATGTAATCTTCGAAAAGATAAATTTTATTTGAATCAGCATATCCATATTCTTCTCTTTCTTTAAGTGGTGCGAAGACAGTACCCGTTCCCTGCCACGTTTTTCCAAGACCAGACCAAAAGATAATAAGAGAACACTTACGTAATTCGGGATCAGGATGATTAAAATATTTAAAGTAATCGTCATAATATTCGTGTCTCCATTGGCCGTGCATATCAAATAAAAAGTCGCCTTCTTCAATACCTCGTAATATCTTTTTAGCTTTTTCAATTGGAGTTAGTGACATTGGGTTTCTTCCTCTCATCTTCGATATTTAGGTAAATTAAGGGAATATTATTATAACATAATCATACTTGGTGTCACCTTATTGGGCTGACTTCTTATATATAACCTGTAATTTTTTTGCCATCTATAGTTGAGAAGGCAGTTTTACTTCTGCATAACTCATGTGATCAAAAATATGACAATATCATAGGAGTCCAAGTGTACATATCTAAACCTACTAATAGTGAATTCATCGCGATGATCGTTGATAGTATTATGGATATTTCCGTAGAAATAGATACTTTTTTTGGCTAAAATGAAAATAATTCATAATTGAAAATTATTGTGATAAAATGAGATTAACTAACTAATTTCCAGAAAATTCATGGTATTATCCGACTTAATCATATATATTAAATAAGTATAATGATTTGTTTTTCGAATAGTCATTAAGACTCAGGTGATTTTAAAAGTAAGTGTCTTTCATCTGAATTTAGATCTCAAATTTAAGGGAGTCATTTCAAAATACATGAAGTAAGTAGTTAAGATAATATGGAATGGGTGAGAAACTTGATAATAGAAGATAATGATCACATAACCTTGTCTGTAAAGGATGGTAAGGTTTTTCTTTTTACCAAAAGAGAAGGATACAGTTTGAAAAAATTTGAAGAATATCCTCGAAAAAATCCTCGCTTTAAAATTACAAGCTTTATGACATTAAAAAAAGCACTCTCGGCTAAGTCTACGGAACCAATAGAAATCGGAAATTGGATTGATTTGGTTGAGTTAGATGTTAGCTTAGACTATATGCAGGCACTTATAACCGTTAATGAATCAAAAAGCTATATTGAAGAAAATATAATAGAAGTACAATCTCAAATACATATTGCATTAGAAAAAAATAATATTACATATGGCAAAAAAAACATAGATATATTGTCTTTAAAACCCGGAAAACCGTTCATTATTGCTCAAGGTACACCATCTCAGAAAGGTTTAGATGCACAAGTAAGCTATTTAGCGCAGGCTGAAAAAAAACCGGTTATTAATGAAGATGGTAAAGCAGATTATTTTGATATGAATTTTTTAAAAGAAATCCATGAGGGCTCATGGTTAGGAGAGAAAATACCCGCTAAAGAAGGGGGGGATGGGACGAATGTATATGGGGAAACTGTTAAAGCAGCTCCTGGAGACGATATCACCCTTAAATATGATCCCAAGACAGCCTACGAAATAGAGGAGGGAGGAAAAATTGTACTTCGCTCGAAAACAAAAGGTGTAATTGGAGAAGTAAATGGGGTTCTCTCTGTATTAAAGCATTTGGTAGTTGACGGAGATGTCGGTATAGAAACAGGAAATTTGAAATTCGATGGATCAATTCAAGTGAAAGGCTCTGTAATGGCTGGCTATTCAGTAATTGCTTCTGGAGATGTGTCTATTGAAGGGAAAGATGGCGTTAATTCAGCTGAACTGATCAAGTCTGCTGAAGGAGATGTCTTTATAAAAGGAGGCATTTTCGGACGGGGAGTAACAAAGGTGGAAGCTCATAATAATATATATCTTAAACATGCAAATGAATGTACATTAGACGCAAAGGAAAATATACATATCGGTTTCTATGCCCTTGGTGTTTCTATGTTTGCCAATGAAATTATATTGGACGAACGTAAGGGGAAGATTATTGGTGGAAAAGCTGTGGCAGTTCATTCGATTACTACTGCATATAGTAGTAATAGTATGGAAAGGAAGACAGAGTTAATTGTACAGGGGATCGATCGAAAAATTTTAACTGAAAATGCAAAGATGCTAGCAGAAAAAATAGTACAGCATCAAGAAGAATCGACTAAATTAAACTATCAAATCAGTCAGCTAGGTCAGTTCAAAGGCAAAATGACAACGCAACAAAATGGAATGTATGAACAGGTTAAACAAAAATATAATCTGCTACAGCAAGAAATGAAAGAAGCTGATAAGGAAATCCAACGAATTTTAAGAATGCTAAGAAGTAAAGCGGAATACTATGTGAATGTTACAAAAGAAGCTAATCCGGGTACCTATATACAAATAGGTAATAAATCTACCTTCGTAGCAAGTACTACAAAAGGAAAATTTAAGTTAGAAAATGGGGAGTTAAATGTCTAATATACCTGTATACGCTCATAGAGGTGGAGCGACAAAGTATGTAGAGAATTCTTTAAAGTCTTTTGAAGCTGCAAGTAAAATAGGTGTAGATGGTATTGAAATGGACCTACAGCTTTCAGCAGATGGAATTGCTTTCGTGACCCATGATATAGACTTTTTTAGACTAGCTGGTATCAATAAAAGAATCACTGATATGGCAGCGGAGGAAATTCTTAAGCTAAAGCTCGGGAAAACAATTGTGCGCAGATTTTTATATTCACGAGTGTTGAGCTTAGAGGATTTTCTTACATTTTTTAAGCAAACAAATATGAAGTTAAACGTGGAATTCAAGGAATCCTTTCTTGGCAAAACCGAAAAAATTGAAGAGGTTGTCTATAAGACCGAGGCTATTAAGGATGTGCATTATTCTTCCTTTGAAGAAAGCATTCTAGAAGTTATTCAAAGAATGCCTATAAAAACAAAAACAGCTTTCATTGGTAAAAAGAGTTCTAGTTGGGATCAGATATTGTCTAACCGGAACTATGAGGCAATACATCTTAACAAAAAGTTTTACGGGACTGACCTGATGAACAAGATTTGGGATGCCGGATTTCCCATGCGTTTTTATAACATTAAGGGTACCGAGAAATATTTGATAAATCCTCATGAGGCGGTTATTGGCTGGATCACGGATTATCCAAGGAAAGTAATCGAACAGCAAAATCGGACCAAAAGATAAATAACTTTGCTAAAATGAGTATTGAACTCGTTATACTATGTCGAATAAGGGTGAATGCCCCAAATATGAGCTCTTTAAGCAAAAAAAGACACTCTCTGTTCATTTTGGACAGAGAGTGTCTTTTTTTTAACGTTATTTTTTTATTTGATACTTCATCAATAGATAAAGACTAGCTGTGGACACTGATCAGGCTATTTGAGTGCGTTAATTATAAGTCATTGTCCTTTTTCTTTTGAAATCGTGGAGCAACTTTTCCATTTTTTCTATCTCTATTGAGTAGAAATCCTGCGAAAAATCCTAAACCTAAAACTGTAAATAGAAGACCACAAATAAACTGTACCGCTAATCCACCAAGTGGAAGTATTTGTAGACCAAAAAATGTATCTCTCATCAGTTTGATTCCAAATGCTGCTAAAATTCCAGGTATTAATAATACGATTAAAGCCAATAAACGAGCCACTTTTTTCACTCCTGTTCTCTACTATTTTAATTTTACATCCAAGTTTAGGATTGTCAATGTCAGAAAGTTACGGTATGATATAGAAGAAATGCAATAAGTTGCAGAAAAAAAGTGGGGGTGTGCATATTTTTGCAAAACATACTCATTGTAGGTGCTGGTAACGGTGGATATGCACTTCTCAAATTAATAGAGCAGGCAGATTACCTTCAGGTTACTGCTATTGTTGATATTAATGATGAGGCTCCTGGAATGATCTACGCTAAACAACAAAATATACCAACCTATTCAGAATGGAAAAGCTTGTTAAGCAATGATATTCAAATCATTATTGATGTGACTGGTCGAAAGGAAGTTTTCTATGAATTACTTCAAAATAGGCCGGCTACAGCTGTACTGATTCCTGGCGAGATAGCCAACTTAATCGTTACATTAATAGAAGAGAAAAACAAATATATTCAAATTATTGATCAGAAAAAAGCATTACAGGAACTCATTTTTAATTCTATTGAAGAAGGAATGATTGGCATTAATAGCCAAGGTATTGTTAACTTTTTCAATAAGAGTGCCGAAAGAATGACCTCAATTCTTGTTGAGGATGCCCTAGGTAAGCATGTAGCAGATGTAATCTCTTTAAGTGAATTACCGAGAATATTTGAAACTGGCAAGATTGAGCTTCACAAAGAACTTACTCTTGAAAGCGGTACCAAAATAGTCACTTCTCGATACCCGATGGTAAACGAAGAAGGAAAAAGAATTGGTGCTTTTGCGGTTTTTAAGGATATCTCTGAGGTCGTTCGTCTTGCAGAGGAAGTTACTAACCTTACGGAAATTCAAAAAATGCTCGAGGCTATCATTTACTCAAGTGATGATGCAATTTCGGTAGTGGATGAAGAAGGAAAAGGTATATTGATAAATCCCGCATACACTCGTATCACTGGATTTAGTGAAGAAGAGGTAATAGGAAAGCCGGCTACTGCCGACATTTCGGAGGGCGAAAGTATACATTTAAAGGTCCTTCAATCTAAAAAACCTATTAGAGGTGTCAATCTTCGAGTTGGAAAACAAGAAAAGGACGTTATTGTTAATGTAGCTCCAATTATTGTGAATAACCAGTTAAAGGGTAGTGTCGGTGTTATTCACGATATGACTGAAATGCGAGGTTTAATGAAGGAATTAGATCGCGCAAGAACTATTATCAGAACACTAGAATCAACTTATTCATTTGAAGACATAGTCGGGACTTCAGATGAGATTAATTTAGCAATAGAACAAGCTAAACTAGCAGCTAACGTTCCAATTACCGTCCTTTTAAGGGGAGAGGTCGGTGCAGGAAAGGATTTGTTTGCTCATGCCATTCATGGAGAAAGTGGGCGTTCAAGCTATCCTTTTATCCGAGTTAATTGCAGTTCTTTAGAGGAACATCTTTTAGAACGTGAATTATTTGGATATGAGGAAGATGGCATCAAATATCCTGGTAAATTAGAAGAAGCATATAAAGGCACGGTTTTCTTAGATGAAGTTGGTGAGTTGACTAAGAAAACTCAAGCTAAGCTCCTACAGGTTTTGCGAGATAATATTATCATACCTATCGGGGCCACAACCCCGAAGCAGGTTGATGTTCGTATCATTGCTGCAAGTAGTCTTAACTTGGAAAAGGCAATGAGAGATGGCACCTTTAGGGAGGATTTCTATTTTCAGTTAAATAGAATGCCGATTTATATACCTTCTTTACGACAAAGGAAAAAGGATATTCCGCTTCTTGCAGAACGATTGCTCGTTAAACTTAACCAAGAATTTGGGAGAAACATTGAAGGATTTTCAGAGGAAGCTCTCGAAACCTTATGTCTTTACGATTGGCCAGGTAATGTCAGAGAGTTAGAGAATATTATTAGCCGCTCCATGATTTTTCTTCAATCGAATGAACGATTAGTAGATGAACAGCATTTACCAAAATCGATGCTCCAGTTGTCACAAGGGGAGGATGAAGATTCGATTGCTCCACTTGCGGACCAAATGGATGAAATGGAGAAAAGAGTACTCGCCCAAGCGCTTAAAATTTGCGATGGCAATAAGTCACAAGCAGCTAAAAAGTTAAGTATTTCTCTTCGCTCATTATATTACAAACTAGAAAAACACAATCTGGTGTAAAAGGAAAGTGTTCACGTAAATAGGGGTATTTACTATAAATCATTTATACAAGCACCAATTTAACTACTAGGAGGAACTACAAATGGAAATCTTTAAATATATGGAAACTTATGATTATGAACAATTAGTATTTTGCCAAGACAAAACTTCAGGACTTAAAGCGATTATTGCTATTCATGATACGACATTAGGACCGGCTCTTGGTGGTACTCGTATGTGGAATTATGCTTCGGAAGAAGAAGCAATTGAGGATGCTCTTCGTCTTGCTAAAGGTATGACTTATAAAAATGCGGCAGCAGGACTTAATCTTGGTGGAGGAAAAACTGTAATTATTGGTGATCCATTAAAAGATAAAAATGAAGAAATGTTCCGTGCATTTGGACGTTTCATCCAGGGGTTAAATGGACGTTATATTACAGCGGAAGACGTAGGTACTACGGTTGCAGATATGGACCTTATCCATGAAGAAACAAACTACGTAACTGGTATTTCTGAGGCGTTTGGTTCTTCAGGTAACCCATCTCCTGTAACAGCTTATGGTGTTTACGTTGGGATGAAAGCTGCAGCTAAAGAAGCATTTGGTTCTGATTCATTAGAAGGAAAAACAATTGCCGTACAAGGTGTTGGAAATGTTGCTTATACGCTATGTGAATTCCTACATGAAGAAGGAGCAAAATTGATCGTTGCTGATATTAACCAAAAATCGGTGGATCGTGCAGTAGAAGCATTCGGTGCAGTACAAGTCGGAACAGATGAAATTTACTCACAGGACGTAGATATCTTTGCTCCTTGTGCACTTGGAGCAATTATTAACGACGCTACGATTCCACAGTTGAAAGCTAAAGTAATTGCTGGTTCAGCTAACAACCAATTGAAAGATACTACACATGGCGACATCATTCATGAAATGGGTATCGTTTATGCACCAGATTACGTTATTAACTCTGGTGGAGTGATCAATGTAGCAGATGAATTATATGGTTACAACCATGACCGTGCGATGAAACGCGTGGCAGGTATCTATGACAAAATTGAACGTATTTTTGAAATTTCAAAACGTGACGGGATTCCAACTTATGTTGCTGCTGACCGTTTAGCTGAAGAGCGCATCGCGCGTGTAAGCAAATCTCGTAGTCAATTTCTACAAAACGGAAAACATATTTTAAATGGCCGTTAATCAATAATTATATCCTAGCAGCAAATTGGCCGACTTTATAGATTTTTTGTAAAGCGGCCTTCTTATTTGGAAGGAGAGGATTTATTTGGCAAAAGAATACGACGTAGTAATTATTGGCGGAGGAACTGGTGGGTATGTAGCTGCCATTCGTTCAGCTCAATTAGGTTTAAAAACAGCTATTGTTGAAAAAGGCAAACTAGGTGGTACTTGTTTACATAAAGGTTGTATTCCAAGTAAAGCTTTACTTCGAAGTGCGGAGGTTTTTTCTACTACTAAAAATCATGCGGCCGACTTTGGCGTAAATACGAGTGAAGTAACATTAGATTTTAGTAGAGTGCAAGCCCGTAAGGAATCCATTGTGAACCAATTATTCCAAGGAGTTCAGGGATTGATGAAAAAAGGCAAGATTGATGTGTATGAAGGAACAGGCAGAATGCTCGGGCCATCTATTTTCTCTCCGTCTCCTGGGGGGACCGTCTCGGTTGAGATGAACAATGGTGAAGAAAATGAAATGCTTATCCCGAAAAATGTAGTCATTGCCACTGGTTCACGCCCTCGCTCTTTGCCAGGTTTGTCAATAGATGGATCTCTAGTGATGACTTCGGATGAAGCGTTAGCAATGACAGAGCTACCTAAGTCTATTCTCATAGTTGGTGGAGGAGTTATCGGTATAGAATGGGCATCCATGCTAAACGACTTTGGAGTAGAAGTAACAGTAATCGAATACGCTGATCGAATTATTCCTACGGAAGACAAAGATATTTCCAAAGAAATGCAAAAGCTTCTAGGGAAAAAGGGGATCACATTTGCAACAAATGCAAAAGTACTTCCAGATACTTTAGATACAGCAGACAACGTAGTTACTATATCTGCTGAAGTTAATGGGGAAACTCAATCATTTACTGCTGAGAAAATGCTTGTATCTGTTGGTAGACAAGCAAACACAGAAGGTATTGGTATAGAAAATACAGATATCGTGATTGAAAATGGATTTATTCAGGTTTCTGACACATTTCAAACAAAAGAATCTCATATATATGCAATTGGCGATGTAATTGGTGGACTTCAATTGGCACATGTAGCAAGCCATGAGGGGATTACAGCGATAGAGCATATTGCTGGAGAAGACATAATTCCAATGGATTACAATCTTGTATCTCGCTGTATTTATGCAAGTCCTGAAAGCTCAAGTGTTGGAATTACAGAGCAACGGGCAAAAGAAAAGGGATTTGATGTAAAAGTAGGCAAGTTCTCTTTTAAAGCAATTGGTAAGGCTCTTGTATACGGTGAATCGGATGGCTTTGTTAAAATTGTGGCAGATAAGGCAACCAATGATATTTTAGGAGTTCATATGATTGGACCTCACGTCACAGATATGATTTCAGAAGCTGGTTTGGCTATGGTTCTAGATGCTACTCCTTGGGAAATGGCACATACAATTCATCCACATCCAACCTTAAGTGAAATAATGGGAGAAGCAGCGTTAGCTGTTGATGGTAAAGCGATTCATATGTAAAAAAAGGGGGATCTCTATATGACAAACAATCGTCATAAGGAATTAGGGTTATCAAATGAAGATGTATTAAAAATGTTCGAGACGATGTTAATGGCGCGCCGTATTGATGAGCGTATGTGGCTGTTAAACCGTGCAGGTAAAATTCCATTCGTTATCTCTTGTCAGGGACAAGAGGCAGCTCAGGTAGGGGCGGCATTTGCTTTAGATAATACAAAGGATTATATCGCTCCTTACTATCGAGATATGGGGGTAGTTTTACATTTCGGTATGACTCCAAAAGATTTAATGCTATCAGCATTTGCTAAAGCAGAGGATCCAAACTCTGGCGGTCGTCAAATGCCAGGACATTTTGGGCAAAAGAAAAATCGTATTTTAACAGGCTCATCACCAGTTACAACGCAGCTACCTCATGCTGTTGGTGTTGCTTTAGCTGCCAAGATTGAAAAGAAAGACTTCATTACCTTTGTTACATTAGGAGAAGGTTCATCTAACCAAGGAGATTTCCATGAAGGCTTAAATTTTGCAGGAGTACATCATTTACCTTGTATAACAATGGTGGAAAACAATAAATATGCGATATCAGTTCCTTTTGAGCGTCAGGTTGCTAGTAAAAATGTTGCAGACCGCGCGAGTAGCTACGGAATGCCAGGCGTAACGGTGGATGGTAAAGATCCAATCGAGGTATACAGAGTAGTAAAAGAAGCTGCTGACCGCGCAAGAAACGGAGAAGGACCAAGTCTTATAGAAGCCGTTACTTACCGTTTGACAGCTCATTCATCAGATGACGATGATAGACAATACCGTACGGCAGAAGACATTGCAGAAGGAAAAGCTTTAGATCCTATTATTACATTTGCAAAGTATTTAAGAGATTTAGATATTCTTTCTACCGATTTAGAAAAAGAGATCAATGACCGCATTATGAAGGAAGTAAATGAGGCAACTGATTATGCAGAGGCTGCACCATATGCTGCTCCAGAAGATGCATTAAAACATGTTTATGCTGAAAAAGACGGGGGGAACGCATAATGGCAATCATGTCTTATATTGATGCAATAACACTTGCAATGAAGGAAGAAATGACCCGCGATGAGCGCGTTTTCGTTCTTGGGGAAGATGTTGGTCGTAAGGGTGGCGTGTTCAAAGCAACAAACGGACTTTACGATGAATTCGGTGAATATAGAGTGTTAGATACACCACTTGCAGAATCAGCTATTGCGGGTGTAGGAATCGGAGCTGCCATGTATGGTCTTCGTCCAATCGCAGAAATGCAATTTGCAGATTTTATCATGCCTGCAGTTAACCAAATTATCTCGGAGGCATCTCGTATTCGCTACCGCTCTAACAATGACTGGACTTGTCCAATCGTATTTCGTGCTCCTTTTGGTGGGGGTATTCATGGTGCTCTCTATCACTCTCAATCTGTAGAGGCTATCTTTGCTAACCAGCCAGGTCTAAAAATAGTTATTCCTTCTACTCCGTATGATGCGAAAGGATTGTTAAAAGCAGCTATTCGTGATGAGGACCCGGTTATGTTTTTTGAACACAAGCGTGCTTATCGCCTTATTAAAGGAGAAGTTCCGGACGACGATTATACGATTGAAATTGGTAAGGCAGACGTAAAGCGTGAAGGGGAAGATATTACGGTTATTACTTATGGATTAGCTGTCCATTTCGCACTTCAAGCTGCAGAACGCTTAGAAAAAGACGGTATTTCAGCTCATATTTTAGATTTACGTACAATTTACCCGTTAGACAAAGATTCAATTATAGAAGCTGCTTCTAAAACAGGTAAAGTATTACTTGTAACGGAGGATAACAAAGAAGGTAGTATTATTAGTGAGGTAGCAGCGGTTATTGCAGAAAATTGCTTGTTTGACTTAGATGCTCCGATTATGCGCCTTGCAGGTCCTGATGTTCCAGCTATGCCATATGCGCCTACCATGGAAAAATTCTTTATGATTAATCCAGACAAAGTCGAAAAAGCAATGCGTGAGCTGGCGGAATATTAAGCTAATGGAAAAACGCCTAAGCAAATTTGATCTATAAAGGAGGAACCCATATGGCACTAGAACAAATTAAAATGCCTCAGCTTGGGGAAAGTGTAACCGAGGGGACAATCGAAAAATGGTTAGTAAAACCAGGCGATCATGTCAATAAGTATGACGCACTTGCTGAGGTTAATACAGATAAAGTTACTGCAGAAGTACCTTCTTCCTTCACGGGAGTTATTAAAGAACTAATTGCCAATGAAGGAGATACACTTGCAGTAGGAGAAATCGTTTGTACGATTGAAACAGAAGGAGGCTCTTCTGAAGAAATCGTAGAGGTAAAGGAAGCTGCGCCTGAAGAACCAACTGCTGAAACGGTTAAACCTGCTGAGGTGAATAAACATGCACAGTCAGCGCCAGCAGACCGTGCAAAAGGAGCAAAAGCTCGTTACTCACCAGCAGTCCTAAAACTTTCTCAGGAACATAACATCGACCTTTCCTTAGTGACTGGTACTGGTAATGAAGGAAGAATTACTCGTAAAGATTTACTTAAAATAATAGAAAGTGGAGACATTCCACAAACAGCTCCAGCTAGCGAGGCTAAGGTGGAGGAAAAAGCGGCTATAGCTTCTGCTCCTACTAACACTCAAACAAAGCCAGCTGCTATTAATGTCCCAGTCGGAGCAGGTGACATCGAAATTCCAGTAACTGGTGTCCGTAAAGCAATTGCTGCAAATATGCTTCGTAGTAAGCATGAGGCACCTCACGCTTGGACGATGATTGAAGTAGATGTGACGAACCTAGTACAATACCGTGATTCGATTAAAAATGAATTTAAACAAAAAGAAGGCTTTAATGTTACTTATTTTGCATTCTTTGTGAAAGCAGTTGCACAAGCATTAAAAGAATTTCCAATGATGAATTCTATGTGGGCTGGCGACAAAATTATCCAAAAGAAAGACATCAATATTTCAATTGCAGTTGCAACAGATGATGCCTTATTTGTTCCGGTAATTAAGCATGCAGACGAAAAGACGATTAAAGGCATTGCTCGAGAAGTAATGGAGCTAGCTGGAAAAGTCCGCTCTGGTAAGCTAAAATCTGATGAAATGCAAGGTGGTACCTTCACTGTAAACAATACAGGTTCATTTGGCTCTGTTCAGTCGATGGGGATCATTAACTATCCACAAGCAGCAATTCTTCAGGTAGAGTCTATTGTAAAACGACCAGTAATTATGGAGGGCGGCATGATTGCAGCTAGAGATATGGTGAATCTATGCTTATCTCTTGATCATCGTGTATTAGATGGCCTAGTTTGTGGTCGTTTCTTGGCTCGTGTAAAAGAAATATTAGAAAACATTTCGAAAGAAAATACTTCATTATACTAAAATACACCTAGAGCTAGCAATAGGTGTCCAAAAATTAGATATAAATTGAGGGATGGTCTCGAGTGAGTGTTGACCGACCGATTTTTCGGGGTGACCGACCGATTATTCAGGGTGACCGACCGATTATCGGCTCGAACCAACCGATTATGTGTAAAAACCGACCGATTCCAATAAAAAAGTCCGCCAAGGCGGGCTTTTTTATCTGTTTAGGTGACACTTTCTTACCTGTAGGTGCGTGTCCGCTCTTTAGGTGTGGGGAGTCTCTTTTAAAGAGGCTCCCCTTATTATCTATTTAGGAAATTCCAAGACCCTTTCGTTTACTTTTTCTTACTATTTCTATAGCATTTAAATAGAAAGTAGAGAATGTATTGCAAACGAAGGAGCGAATATATATATGAAATTAAGTGTCTTAGATCAAGCACCGATCACTAAAGGAAATAATGCAATAGATGCATTGAAAAAAGCAGAAGAACTAGCAATTTTAGCTGATGAGCTCGGCTATCACCGAATGTGGATGGCGGAGCATCACGGAACAAGTGCTTTTGCAAGCTCAGCTCCAGAAATTATTGCTGCTCAACTTGCTGCGAAAACGACAAACCTTCGAATTGGAACGGGTGGAGTAATGATGATGCATTACTCAGCGCTTAAGCTGGCGGAGGTATTTAAAACGTTAAGTGCTTTTTCTCCAGGAAGAATTGACTTTGGAGTAGGACGTGCCCCGGGCGGGGACAACTATGCGATGTACGCTCTTTCAGAAGGACGTCCGCCTATGGTGAATAATTTATACGAAAAATTAGGAACAGCACTAGAGCTTTTAAATGATGAGGTTCCTGAGGACAGTGTCTATAATAGAACCATTGCTTCACCATCTAACGTCGTCCTTCCTGAAGCATGGCTGCTTGGATCTACTGGAAACAGTGCGATTAAGGCTGGACAGATGGGACTAGGTTATTCATTTGCTCAGTTCTTCCAGGGTGGGATGACTCCAACAATTTTAAATGCTTATCGTTCGAATTTTAAACCTTCAGCATTTATGGAAAAGCCAGAAATCAATGTAACCTATTTAGTAACTGCTGCAGAAACTAAGGAAGAGGCGGAATTTGAGGCGCTACCACAAGATATTTCTAGACTTTCACTTATGAAAGGACAGATTAGCCAGCTTATGACACCGGAAGAGGCACAAAATTATCCTTTAACAGAAATGGATCGGATGATGATTCAAGAAAACCGCAAAATCCACTTAGTAGGATCTGCAAAGGAAGTAGCTAATACTCTTCAAGAGGAGCAGGCATATTATGGCTTCGATGAAGTGATGATTTGTAGTATCCCACACTCTCAACAAAAGCGACTAGACGTTTACCGATTGCTAGCAAAAGAATTAATGTAATATGTATTCGAGGCTCTGCTATATGCAGGGCCTTTTTTAGTGTACTTTCTTTTGAGTTGCTATATAAAAATGCCTGCTGTAATCGGTTAAAAGAATAGAAATAGCTTTCCAGTATACAAGTTCCAGGTAGAATGAATAGCCATGGAGGGTAGAACGGACTTAGTTTTTATAGTTATACAAGCTAATACCACCCCTGCAATAAGTGAAAGGAATAGGTAGGCAGGATGGAAAAGAGAGAAAAATAACGAAGTAATAACTACAGCCCATACAGGCTTCACCACTTTCAATAGAGCAAATAGTAGTACCCCTCTAAAAAGAAGCTCCTCCCAAATTGGAGCTAAGATGACAGCATCTATTAAGGAAAGTTGGTTGGGACCCTCAAGCCAACCATTTTTATAATTAACGATAATACTTCGGTCCATTAAAATTTCATAATGAAAGCTTAACTTTAATATTAGGTAGGGGATCATAATTCCTACTAACATATATAGATATGTCCAAGAACTTTTAAATGGCTTGAAGTTTATTAAAGGTACAATTAAATTTCTAACCGAACTAAAACTAATGGATAATAAAATGAAAATAGTAAACCAAATAAATGTACCAAATCCGTTAAAAAGTTGATTATTAAAATAACTCACTCCATATCCTGTTAGCATAAGTAAAACGGCATACACAAAATTATTTAATGTATTACTATTTTTGTTAGTTGCAATCATCTTGATCTCCCTCTCTGTAATATAGAACCTACTATAAATTTAACATAAATATCCATTTTAAAAAACATTAATAATAATATTGCTGGCAATAATGGCGACTTTTTATTAAGCAATTACTTTCTTAAGGATAACTATTATGTAAAGGATTTTCATGCCTAGGTATAAATTGGCGGTTGTATTAAGAACGTGTGTTCTGTATAATAGTCAAAAAAGAAAGGTGATGGAGATGACTAATTTCGAGGAGTTTGATTTATCTAAAATACGTGATAGAGGCTCGAAAAAATGGGTGGCTATGATGTTGCCAGAACATGTAACAATGCTGAGAGACTATCATGAGGAGATAAAAAAAGTTCCACGCCCAGATCTAAACGAATTCGACTACGAGGCAATTCAGGAACAAATAGAAATTGCTATGAAAAGAAATGTAGATATAAAAGTTAAACGTTGGAAGGATGGAGAATTTTTATATCATCGTGGAACGATTCAATGGATTGATTTAAATAGGCGTGTTCTTGAGTTAGACGATCCCTATCGTTTTTATGAAGTAAAGATTGATGAAATAGTTGATGTCACTATTCTAGAGTAATTGTAGATAAAAGATGCTGATGTAGGTAATCAATAAAACAAAAACGTAAAAAACAGCAACTTTTTTACGTTTTTGTTTTGATTTGAAAGTGAAAGTATGAAGAAAGTTCCTGCTCATACATATGCTTATTTTACCCAAAATAATATTTGGAAATTTGGGATATAAACTCTTCTTCGAGCACCCCCTTCTTTTTAACAATTATAAATGTAGAAACTGTAGGCAGTTCAAACAAATCAAAATGTGGTTGCATCATCTTTCCCTCGATTAATTCTCGTCTCACAATAGAGTGAGGAAGAAAGGATATACCGAGTCCTTCTTGTATAAAGCGTTTAGTTATGTGTGCCTGCGTAACCTTCATCGTTCTTAATCCAACTACATGCTTATTCAGCTTTAATAACAGTTCATCCCAAAACACAGGATGATGGTGTGTAAAAAGATAATTTTTTTGAAGAATATCCTTAATATCTATTGGGGGTCCATTTTCTTCATCAAAACCATCGTATGGCATTAAAAATAGAATAGGATCCTCATAAATAGAAATAGATTCTATATTTTTTTTCTGAGAATCAATTGCTGATATTCCTATATTTACTTCACCTGTATCTACTAAATCCTCAATTAGATTGGATTCCTCTACCCGAATATTTATCTCTAAGTCTGGATGACGCTTTAAGAAAGTCTTTAAAAAGTAAGGAAGGATTGTCTCTGCCATAAGCGGAGAAATGGCAATAGTCCATTTTCGTCGATACCCTTGTGCGAATGCACGTACATTGTTGACGCTATGATCTGTTTGTTGGACAAGCCGCATAGCTTCTGGAAGAAAAAATTTACCAGCGTCTGAAAGAGAAACACGATTGTTTACTCGATCGAAAAGAGGGGTACCTAAATATTCTTCAAGCAATTTAATATGGACAGTTACACTAGGCTGAGAAACCATTAATTTTTCAGAGGCTTTTCGAAAGTTTAAGGTTTCTGCTGCTACACAAAATGTTTTTAACCAATGGTATTCCATATATACACCCACTCAATTAATTTTTTTAATTAATATAATTATATATATTTAATTTTTATTATCAATGTTTTGAAATATAATAAAGAAAAAGGAGGCGTTTCGTATGTTTCAAAAGGGACTAAAGGATGTAGTTGCCGTTCATACAAAAATTGCATCAGTTGACGGGGAGAAGGGTGAGCTTAGATACCGAGGTGTGAAGGTAGATGAGCTTATAAATGAAGGGACATTTGAAGATATCGCAAGCTTTTTATGGTCAGGGGAAAGAGCAAATACAAGTTTGGCATCATTAAAAGAATATAGAGTGTTACCAAATCATATAATCGCCATTATTGATGCTCTTCCAAGCGATGTTTCTTTAATGGATGCCATGAGAACAGCAATTTCTGCCTTTGCACATACAGAATTTAAGGAAAAAACGCTAGAGGAGCAGGCAGTAATTTTAACGGCTGCATTGCCAGTTATTATTGCAAGGCATTACCGAAATCAAAAAGGATTACCGATAGTTGAACCTAAACAAGAGCTTAACCATACAGCAAACTATTTATGGATGTTAAATGGGGAAGTGCCAACAGATGTACAAGTTGAAGCACTTGAAACTTATTTAAAGCTGACGATGGAGCATGGTTTGAATGCATCGACATTTGCTGCTCGAGTAACTATTTCAACCGAGTCAGACTTAACTGCAGCAGTAACATCAGCATTAGGAACAATGAAGGGACCATTGCATGGTGGTGCGCCTTCCGGAGTAATTTCACTACTCAATGAGTTTAAAAATCCTACAATGATTAGAGATATTGTAAGAGACAAGATTACGAGCGGTGAAAAAATTATGGGCTTTGGTCACCGCATCTATAAAACTGAAGACCCTCGATCTATTTTACTGAGAGATAAATGCCTTAATCTACAAGGGAAAGATCCTTGGCTAGACATAGCGACTATAGCTGAAAAGGAGATTATTGAGTTACTAGCAGAACATAAGCCGGGGCGTAAATTATACACAAATGTAGAATATTATGCTGCAGCGATCATGCGTTCAATTGACATGCCAGCGGAACTATTTACACCGACATTTAGTGCAGCAAGAATGGTTGGATGGACAGCACACGCAATTGAGCAAATTAGAGACAATACTATTTTCCGCCCACAATCCATTTATGTAGGGGAACTAAAATAAGTAAGAAACGTGGAGGTTCTTGACAGCTGTCAGGAACCTTTTTTATTTTGTATAAGAATAAATTAGTAAGTTCTTACAGTAAATAGTATAAAATGCATATTAATTTTGACTATTCTGATATAAAATGATAGGAGACATTTTATAAGAGGGAGGTTATAAATTTGTGAACCTCTTATTTTATTTATAAGTAACTATCTATTTGCTTTATATTCACAAGCCCAGTGGTAATATGTCAAGCGAAAAAAAGAAATGAATTGGAAATTACTTAAGTGATACTTTCCAAATGAACACTTTTTGCGCATACCAAATAAACCTCTCATTTTTCTGCTTTTAAAAAAG
>NZ_JAMAWN010000028.1:0-42406 GCF_023713305.1 Psychrobacillus sp. MER TA 171
ATATCTAGGTTAAACTTTAATTGGGTCATCTTAATTCCTCCACATTGTTTATCGTCGTTGAAAACATTGTACCCAAGAGGGATTAATTTGACCCTTTTACTTTTTACACAATTATACGGACTTAATCGGTTGCGCCCATAAGAAGGGCCTAAGTGTCCCATAAAGCGTAGAAGGTGGCCCATAAACTAGTGGAAAATGTCCCATAAAAGGTGATAAGCCGCCCATAAAGAGGGTTTGCGCCCATAAGAGGAGCCTAAGTGTCCCATAAAGTGTAGAAATTGACCCATAAACTAGCAGGAAGTGTCCCATAAACTAGCGGGAAGTGTCCTATAAAAGGTGATAATTCGCCCATAAAGAGGGTTGCGCCCATAAGAAGGGCCTAAGTGTCCCATAAAGCGTAGAAGGTGGCCCGTAAACTAGTGGAAAATGTCCCATAAAAGGTGATAAGCCGCCCATAAAGAGGGTTTGCGCCCATAAGAGGAGCATAAGTGTCCCATAAAATGTAGAAATTGACCCATAAACTAGCAGGAAGTGTCCCATAAAAAGGAGCAAGTCGCCCATAAAGAGAAGTTTCGCCCATAAGAAGAGTCTAAGTGTCCCATAAAGCGTAGAAGGTGGCCCATAAACTAGTGGAAAATGTCCCATAAAAGTGATAAGCCGCCCATAAAGCCAAATCTCTCCCCATAGAAGGTGTTTATGTGATGGCCCCCTACAATCCTAAGTGTTTCAAACAATTAGCTATAAAAAAAGTATCCAACCTAGAAAGGTCGGATACTTGATGAACAACTTTAAATGTTGCGGTTTAACATTCGCAATCCATTTAAGATTACTAGAATGGTGCTTCCTTCATGTCCAATGACACCCATAGGCAAGTCTACTACTTGCAAAAAGTTGGAGATGATCAGAAGAGCGATTACTGTGATAGAAAAGAAAATGTTTTGTTTGACGATTCGTTGCATTTTTCGAGACATTTTCACAGCGTATGCTATTTTGCTTAAATCATTTTTCATTAGAATGACATCAGCAGTTTCTAATGCTACGTCTGTTCCTTCACCCATTGCAAATCCAGTTGTTGCTGTTGCCAAGGCAGGCGCATCGTTAATCCCATCGCCTACCATTCCAACAAATTTATGCTCTGCTAAAAGCTCCTTCATGTGTTGTACTTTAGTTTCTGGGAGACACTCCGCAATATACTGGTCAATTCCCGCTTCTTTAGCAATTACATTTGCCGTTTTTTCATTGTCCCCAGTTAGCATGACTGTTTTAATACCTAGTGATTGTAACAGCTTAATAGCTTCTTTAGCTTCCTCTCGAACTGTATCCTTCAAAGCAGCTGCGGCAGCTATTCCTTTACTATCACGCATAAAGATTACAGTCTTTCCTTCCTCCGCTAGAGCAGCCGCAACTCCTCCTTGGAATGCAAAAGCCTCGTCTTTGTTTACAAACTCAGGTTTACCGACTAAGATTTCTTCGTCATTTATAGTAGCCTTTAGCCCAAATCCTGGTTTGTCTTCAATAGGAATAATTGGTAGCTGGCTGATTCCTTCCGCAAATGCGAATGTAGAAATTGCTTGAGCTAACGGGTGATTCGATTGTGCTTCGATGGTAGCAAGCAATTTAAGTGCTGATAGTCGGTCTAAGTCATCTCGTACAAAGAAGTCTGTCACTACTGGCTTACCTTGAGTTAAGGTACCTGTTTTATCTAGAGCTATAGCTTTCATTTCACTTATATTTTCTAAGTGCATTCCACCCTTAAACAAAATGCCGCTTTTTGCACCGTTTGAAATTGCTGCTAGCGTAGCTGGCATGATGGATGCTACAAGGGCACAAGGGGAAGCAACTACTAATAAAACCATTGCTCGATAAAAAGTAGTGGTCCAATCCCAGTCAAGTAAGTAATGAGGGAGAACCATCATCACTGCAACAGCAATTAAAACTACTTTTACATAAGATCCTTCAAATCGTTCGATAAATTGTTGGGCTGGAGATTTTTCATCTTGAGCCGTTTGGACAAGATCGATTATTTTTTGAAACAAGGAATTTTCATTGGTTTTAGTCATTTCCATCGTAATCGCACCACTTAAATTTACTGTGCCGGCAAAAAGTGTATCGTTCGGCTTCTTGGAAAGGGGAAGAGACTCACCACTTATAGCTGCTTCATCAACTGATGTTAAGCCATTAATGACGATACCGTCAGCAGGAATTCTTTCTCCTGGTTTCACAACAAGCTTGTCACCGAGTATTAAATCCTTTATAGATACGCGTGTAGTACTTCCATCTGCTTGAAGCTTCCATGCTTCCTCAGGTTGGAGTTCCATTAACGAAGAGATTTCTTTTTTGCTTTTATTCATTGTATACGTTTCTAAGGCACCACTTACTGCGAATATAAAAATGAGAATCGCACCTTCAGTCCAGTAGCCAATTATGGATGAACCAATGGCTGCAAGAATCATTAGCATTTCTACATTTAATTCTTTTTCTTTTATCGTTGCTTCAATACCTTCTTTAGCCTTAGCGAATCCACCAATTAAAAAAGCTAACAGGTAGAAGATGATGGAGGCCATTTCAAAACCTGAATTGCCTATAAGCCAAGCGATTAATATTAAAAGACCAGAAAATAGTGCTGCAACTAGTTCTATATGGGGCATTACTTTAGATAAAAATGTATTTTTTTCTTCTATAGTTGACATTTAAATCCTCCTCTTGATATTGATTTTCATTATTATTTCTCTCTAAAATAAAGGAAAACTGGATTTTCACTAAGGAAAACCCAGTTAATTAAATTAAGTATTACTTTATAATTATTATAATCTAGAGAAATTTAACTGTCAACCATTTGATTTAAGCGAATACTGGCTCCTTGTACAAGGCTAATTTCTCTAATGAGGATTTATCTACATCTGCGTGAAGACTATTGCCGTGAGAGTCCATTGTAACAACAGCTGTGAAGTTTTCTACACGTAAATGCCACATTGCTTCAGGAATTCCAAATTCCATCAGATCAACACCTTCTACGTCTTTAATACAGTCTGCATAGTATTGAGCCGCACCGCCGATTGCGTTTAAATAAACACCACCATGCTCATGAAGGGCTGCTAGTGTTTTTGGTCCCATTCCACCTTTACCTATAACTGCGCGTATGCCAAACTTTTTCATAATGTCACCTTGATATGGCTCTTCGCGAATAGAGGTGGTAGGGCCTGCAGCACGGACATGCCATTTTCCAGCCTCGTCCTTCTGCATAACTGGACCACAATGATAAATAATATGGCCATCTAAATCAACTGGAGCATCGTGGCTCATTAAATGATGGTGGATAGCATCACGCCCTGTGTACATACGTCCAGTGATAGAAACAACATCGCCTACTTGAAGTGAGCGAATTTGTTCTTCTGTAATAGGAGCAGAAAGCTCGACCACTCTTTTTGGTGTTTCATTTTGAGCTTCATCTTTAAACTCAATTTTTTCACCATCTTGGTAATGCCATTCTGTAATATCTCCAGTAGAAGGATCAATATTGATGGCCATACGGCGATAAGCCCAGCAATTGTATGCTACTGATACATAGAAGCTTGCAGGAATACGGTGCATGACACCAATCTTACAACCTAGTAGAGTTGCCTCCCCACCAAAGCCCATTGTTCCAATTCCTAACGTATTCGCTTTTTCTACGATATAAGCTTCTAGTTTTGCTAAATCTTCATTTGGATTTATATCATCTACAGAGCGGAATAACTGCTCCTTTGCTAAATCGTATCCTGAAGAACGATCTCCACCAATTCCGACGCCTATAAAGCCTGCTGAGCAGCCTTGACCTTGAGCTTGATACACTGAATGCAGAATACATTTACGTATACCATCCAAGTCTCTCCCTGCACGACCAAGCCCCTCTAATTCAGTAGGTAGGCTATATTGTATGTTTTTGTTTTCACATCCGCCACCCTTAAGGATCAGCTTCATTTCTATGTAATTTTTTTCCCATTGTTCAAACTTAACTACTGGAACACCTTCTCCTAAGTTATCTCCACTGTTTTTTCCAGTTATAGAGTCTACAGAGTTAGGACGTAGCTTAGCGTCTTTTGTAGCAGCAACAATAGCTCGTTTAATAGCTTCCTTAATTTCTAGTTGGTTCACCCCAACTGGAGTTTTTACCTTGAAGGTAGGTAGTCCAGTGTCCTGGCAAATTGGAGAAATATTTTCATCTGCCATTTGAATATTATTTGTAATGGTATCTAAGCTCATTGCAGCGCGAGTGCCTTCATTTTCAGCAGCCTTTGCTTTTTGAATGGCTCTTCTTACATCCTTAGGTAAGTTGGTAGAAGTTTCGGTAATCAGTTCGTAGATACTTTTCTCTAATTGTCTCATTTGCATTTAGTTATGCCCCTTTAAATGTAGTTACAAACATTAACAAGTATACTATTTTACAAGAATGAAAAAAAGAGCAGTATAAAAGGCATCAGAAATATAATTTTCCGATGCCTTTAAATACTACTCCTTAGAGTCTTTAAATTGTTCCATTTTTAGTTCTAAGTCATCCATCATTTGAATAAGTCTGTCTATATCTTCTAAATTAGTCGTCTCAGGTTCAATAGAATCAAGTACTTCTAAAAACATTTGAAGTCGGTCTTTTAAATAAGATACTTGTTGTTCTGAATTTGATATTTGTTTGCCCACAGAAAAACACCTCACTTTATAAGATAAGAATATAACAAGATGAACTTAAAAGATAGGTAAAAAGAGTTATTTTATAAATTAGTGTATTTAAAATATTTACACTATTCAGTTTATATGATAAAGTAACATTAAGTTATACGAAAGGAGGCCGTAGTGAAGAGTCGAAAACCAATTAACCATTTGAAGGAGGCGGTTCAGACATTTCACCGGCAAAATAGCCGCAAATGCAGTTATGAATACTCACAAGGATATAAGTAATATATAAAGGCTCAGTCAATCTTAAACGATATTGACTGGGCCTTTTGTTGTTTATAGAAAAGCTAATTTTTGTTATGATAACCTGTATGAAAATTAAATAGTGAAGAGGTTATCTTATGCAACAATTTACAGCTACAGAGAGCAGACGATTTAAAATTTTAGTTATTATTGTTTCAATTTCAGGTTTTTCTCAAGGAATGCTTTTACCACTAATCTCTGTAATTTTTGAGCAGGATGGGGTAAGCGCTACATTAAATGGGTTAAGTGCTACAGGTTTATACATAGGTACTTTATTAATATCACCTTTCATTGAGCTTCCCTTACGGAAATACGGATATAAGCCGATGATTGTAGTCGGTGGTCTTATAGTTATCGTTTCACTTCTACTTTTTCCTTTATGGAAAAGTGTTGCATTTTGGTTTGTCCTTCGGCTGTTAATAGGAATTGGTGATCATGCTCTTCATTTTTCTACTCAAACATGGATAACAAGTTTCTCTCCTCAGCATCGTTTGGGAAGAAATATAGCCATCTATGGATTATCTTTTGGAGTTGGCTTTGCAGTTGGTCCTTTGTTCGTTCAATTGGTAGAAATTTTTGAAGGACTTCCTTTTATCGTTTCTGGACTTTTATGTTTATGTGCATGGGTATTGGTGTTTTTTATAAAGAATGAGAAGCCCGAAGCCTTTTCCTCTTCAAACTCCGCAAATGGAACTTGGAAACGATTTGGTGCAGCCTTTGGAGTAGCATGGATAGCTTTTATCCCTCCGTTTAGCTATGGCTTTTTAGAATCATCTTTAAATGCGATCTATCCTGTATATGCGCTACGAAATTCGATAGAAATTAGTGATCTATCGTATATTCTAGCTGCATTCTCTATTGGTGGTGTAGTCTCTCAATTACCGCTTGGTATGCTGAGTGACCGCCTAGGAAGAAGACAGGTGCTATATAGTATGCTTGGATTGGGTGCTATCACATTCGGATTAGCCAGCTTTTTTGAGGCTTCTGCTATAATTGTAGGTACATTTTTCTTCATAGCAGGAACTTTTGTAGGTTCTACTTTTTCTCTTGGAATTGCATATATGACCGACCTCACACCAAAAGAGCTTTTACCAACAGGTAATTTAATTTGTGGTATATTTTTTAGCTTAGGAAGTCTATCAGGTCCTTTCTTTGGTGGGTTGTTCATTCAATTATTTGAGGGAGTCAGCTTTTTGTTACTTATTTCGCTACTATTAGGCGTAATGGCTATCATTATATTTTTTACTAAAACTAATCGTTCCAATACAGTATAACCAATTTCAAAAAATGGATTCAGACCACCAAAGTTCACGGAGCTATGGTGGTCTAATTTTATTTATTATTCTAACTTCTCCCAATTCTATTGACATTCAAGTTTCATTTATTATAATTGTAAAGCTTCATTTACATTTGATTTTTAAAGAAAAGGAGAACAATTTATGTGGTTTATATTTGCTCTAGTAACTGCCCTTGCATGGGGAGGAGCAGACTTATTTTATAAAAAGGGAACAGACCCTAAGGATAAATTTAGTCATCTTAAAATAGTTGTTATGGTAGGCTTGGTTATGGGAATCCACGGAACATTTTATATGCTCTTAAAGGGTATTCAATTTAATCCAATGGATATGTTGTTATACTTACCTGTGTCGGCCCTTTACATATTGTCAATGGCTATTGGTTATATAGGATTGAGATATTTAGAATTATCAATAGCATCGCCTGTTCAAAACTCATCCGGAGCTATTACAACCATTCTATTATTTATCTTCTTTACGCATTCGTTAAGTGCATTAGAAATAATTTCAATTATTATCATTACTCTAGGAGTAATTGGACTTGCCGTCTTTGAAAAACAAATGGAAAAACAAGTGCTTCAAGCAAACCCTAAGACGATAGATACGAAATACACGATTGGTTTTATGGCTATTATTTTCCCAATCTTATATGCCTTGATTGATGGGCTAGGCACTTTTGCAGATGCTGTGTATTTAGATGAGCTTAGTCTAATAGGAGAGGATGCAGCTCTACTTGCTTATGAGTTTACATTCTTTATTTGTGCTGTTGTTGCTTTTGTCTACCTAAAAGCTATTAAGAAGGTTCCATTTAATATATTTAAAGAGCGAGATAAAACAAGCGCTGCCATTTTAGAAACAATAGGTCAATTCTTTTATGTATTTGCTATGTCTTCAAATGCAATTATTGCAGCACCAATCATTGCTTCATATAGTATTTTTTCAGTACTACTCTCCAGAATCTTTTTGAAGGAGAAGCTCACGAAAAAGCAATATGCTGTAATTATTGTAGTGATTGTCGGAATTGCACTATTAGGAATTGCAGATGAACTATAAAAGATGCTAGGACAAGACTAAAAAAACACTATTTTTCTCATCGAGAAAATAGTGTTTTTTTGCATAAAGAAAATTGATTTCCATTCCGGGTACGCTTTCCGGGGGCACGGCTCGAGTCTGTAGTCTCTCACTCGTGCTGTTCCCCCAGGAGTCGCCCCTTCACTGCAATCAATTTAAAGATTATCAGATGCTTACTAGGGATAAAAGCTACTTGTTTTTGAAAATTACGCTTATGTCCCAGCCTCGTTTGTTTGTATTACGGTTTTAAAACAAATTTAATGCTTTCTTCTTCATGGTCATGGAATATTTTATATGCTTCACTAGCCTGCTCAAGTGGAACGCTATGTGTAATGATTTGTGTAGGGTCAACGTCACCTTTTGTAATCATTTCATATATCTTTGGCATATAGTGTACTACAGGCGCTTGTCCTGTTTTAATATTAATATTTCGCTCGAAAATATTTCCAAGAGGGAACATATTGTAATTCGATCCATATACACCGGTTAATTGAATTGTACCAAATTTACGTACAGCATCAATTCCAATATCAAGGGCACTTAAAGTACCACCTTGGAGTTTTAGTTTTTGCCCAACTTTTTCTAATGTAGACATTTTACCATCCATACCTACACAGTCGATTACAACATCTACACCACCATTTGTGATTTCTCGAATATATTTTCCCATGTGATCATACTCTTCAAAGTTATACGCTTCAACTTTATTCATCTTTACAGCATGATTCAAACGATATGGTAAATGATCGACAGCTATAACACGCTTAGCACCTTTCATCCAAGCAAACTTCTGTACCATTAATCCGATAGGTCCTGATCCTAAAACAGCGACCGTATCGCCTTCTTTCATACCTGAATGCTCTACGCTCCAGTAAGCTGTAGGTAGAACATCTGAGAGAAATAATAATGATTCATCCTCTAGCTCACAAGACTCAGGTATTTTAAATGGTAAATAATTTCCGTATGGTACGCGTAAATACTCTGCTTGACCTCCAGGATAGTCACCGTATCGTTCTGTAAATCCAAAGTATGCTCCGGAATCTATTACCGGATTTTCATTGGAATTGTCACACTGACTTTCCATTTCATTTTGACAATAAAAGCATTCACCACAGGAAATGTTAAAAGGAATTACAACGCGGTCACCCTTTTTAACTTTTGTAACAGAGGGGCCAACTTCTTCAACTATTCCCATTGGTTCGTGACCAATTACATAATCCTTACGAGCTGGCACTGCACCTCTGTAAATATGTAAATCGGACCCGCAAATAGCTGTAGTAGTAATACGCACGACAATATCATCGCTTTTTTCAATTTTTGCATCTGGTACTTCTTTTACTTGAACATCTTTTGCACCTTGATAAGTAACAGCCTTCAAATGATCTCCTCCTATTAATAAGTACTTTTTCTATAATAATTATTACCCTAAGTAAGGTAAAAAAAACTCTTTTTTGAAAGAATCAGTCTTTTATTATTTTGTTAAGAGTATCTTCTTTTCCATTCTCATTATTAGGTAAAATGGATAACTCTCCGTTTGGCTCCAAAATGACAGCACGGACTTCTTCCATAGATAAATTACTTTCTAAACGAACAGCTTGAATCATTTCATCTTTACGAATTCGTTCCTTCTCCATCGTTTTAACGAAAAAATTACCATTGTAAAAGAGTAATGCTGGATCGCTAGTAACTACATCATCAAATGTATTACTTTTCCTACTACTAAAAGAAAAAATCCATTGTAAGGCTACCAATACAAATAATGCAGCTATCCCATCAAAAATGGAAATCTTACTATCGAGCATGATAGTAGCTAATACGGATCCAATAGAAACAGTAATAACAAGATCAAAAGCATTTAGCTGAGCAAGTGACCGTTTACCAGCTACCCTTAATAAGATAATCAAGAAAATATAAGCCATTATCCCTAACAAGAATATTCGTCCAATTTCCATCCAGTTTAAATCAAACAATTATTAGCCTCCTTAAAATGTTTATTTTTCTTTACCACCATCTATATAAATAAAACATGAAGAATGCTAACAACTTAAAGAATAGGAGTGGATTCATGAAAAAATTTTATATGTTTTTGTTAATTTTAATACTTTCCTGTATATTAGCGGCATGTAGTCAGAAAGAGAATAGTACCAAAACTGAAACTGATATAACGGAGGAAGTAAATGAGGAACACGACCACAATCACGATGATCACGAGGGCCATGACCACGAAGAAGATATTGTTGAATTAGATTATAAAAAATTAGATGAAGCAATTGCAAAAGTCCTAAATGAGATTCCGAGCTTCTCAGTTCAAAGTGAAATAGAGAGAGGTACAAAAGAAGATCTTGCTAACTATTTTAATGCAGATAAAATGGAGTTTCGCTTAAAGGTAGAGCGTGTTATAGGCAATCAGGAGTATAATAGTGAAGAACTAAAGGCATATGCCGAATACTATGTGGAAGAGAACTTATTAGCAATTGATATCGCTAAGAAAAAGTATAATATTGAAGTTACTAAATCAGAGGTAACAAGTTTTATAGAGGAAAATGTAAAAGCTGTAGTGCCAGAAGAGAAGAAGCTATATGCGAATAGTATAGGGATCACTTTAGAGGAACTAGACAACGTTTTTGATAGGGACATCTATATAATGGACGTGCTATGGTCTAAGCTTACTCCCATACTAATGGAAAAGCATCCCCAGGCTGTTGGGGAAAGCGAAGTAGAATATATGAATAGACTCACGAATGACTTCTATGATGTATAAGAGAATACTAATTGAGTCAATTTCGCAATTACTTGAGTTTTATATGAATAAGTAGAATTGATTTCCGCTCTGGCGGACGCTTCTTCGCGGGGAAGGGGGAGCGATAAGCCATCACCCATAGCTTACGCTCGTATTGTGATGGGTTATCTGTTTCACTCATCCCCTAAAACTCACTGAAATCGGGACAATCCAAACAGAGAGAATTTATAAATGAATTTACTCAGCTGAATAATCGCACTCGACGACAGAAATGGTAATGGGGTAAGTCTGTCTCTTTTAGTAGGTTAATAATTCTTCTTTTGAAACAATACGCCACTCATTTGCTGCAAGTTTGTCTATATAGTCATTGATACAAATTTCCTCTAAATTACTTGCAAGTGGATGTAGAGATACATAGCATTCATTTGTCTCATAATTTATAGTAACTTTCACAACTTCATATCCATTATGAAATCTTGCGTCAAATCCGGGGTCATCAATTATATCTCCTTTAACAGGACGAATCGTGGATTCAAATGTTTTCATTACCATTTGCGTCCTATTATTTTCTATTTGTTCTTTCGAAGATGTTAGAAAAATGAGCATTTTAATTTTCATTGTTTGTCTCCCTTAAATCAATTAATTTGTTATTTATAGTTTGTATCATGTCACCAAAAAGTTCCCTCCTGAAAAATATAAAACTAAGCTCTCAAACCTATTTTTCGTAAGCTTTTTTAGAGGATAAATAATTCTATAGTGCTTCATCTTTTTCCAACTTCATAGAAGGATGACAGTGACAGTCAGTTGTATGGTCATTAATCATTCCAACTGCCTGCATATATGAATAACAGACTTTACTTCCTACAAATACAAAGCCATCCTTTTTAAGACGCTTACTCATTGTATCGCTTAGCTCATTGAAGATAGGGACTTCATTTATAGAAGTCCAATGATTGAGGATAGGGGTTCCATTTACAAAACTCCAAATGTAATTAGAAAAAGATCCATGTTCTCTTTGAATTCGGAGGAATGCATGTGCATTTGTCAACACACTAAGTATTTTTAAACGATTTCGGACGATCCCGCTGTCTTCTCGGAGAGATTGAATTTTATCCTCAGTGTATTGAATGATTTTATGAGCATCAAAGTGATCAAATGCTTGACGATAATTATCTCGTTTCTGTAGAATTGTCCACCAACTCAAACCAGCTTGAGCTCCTTCTAAGCATAACATCTCAAATAATAGCCTATCCTCATAAATAGGAACGCCCCATTCATTGTCATGATAGTCTAAGTATAAAGGATCTTTTCCAACCACCCACGCACATCTAGTAACCAATGTCATCAACCTTTCTAAAAGGGAACGTATATTCTATTTTTATTGTAAGGTAAATTCAGAAAAATAGCAATATATATAGACTAGAGTGTATATGAAAAAAGCCTTTTGAAATAGCTTTGTTAAAGTTAATGGTTGATTTTGATTAAAGAATTCTTTTTTATGTGACTATAAACATTACAAAAGTGATGATTCAAATGACTATTAAGAACATAAGTAGGTTATGAATTGGGTAATGACAGTTTTTGGCTTAGTTTAGGAGTGTAAATTTATAAAGCACCAGACGGCGACTCCTACTAGATGTGGGGAAACAGATCAGACAAAACAACCACGCGCTTTCCTCGGGGTGATGGCTGCTAATTGCTTACTCCAAGGAAAGAGCCCGGCTGGTGCGAAAAATTAATTCTACTTTCTCATTTAGTGGTTTCTTTGCACCATAAATCAGCCCAACCCTATAACATAGCCTTTGAGAAAAAGAGCTTCGAAAATTCTACTGTTCGTAGTATTTTCAAAGCTCTTGTTATTCCATATTATCGATCTTTATCTTCATCGCCCCAGCACTCTACTTCTCCAATGTCAGGAACATTTTTCTTGTAGAATACAGGATCTAAACCTTTTTTACGTTGTGATACATAATCATTAATAACACGTTTAGCAATCTTCCAAAGCATTAAAATAGCTAACAGGTTAATGATTGCCATTACAGCCATAAAGAGATCCGCTAAGTCCCAAACTAACTGAACTTTTGCAACAGAACCAAACATAACGAAAGCCACTACTAGCACACGGAAAATAAGCAGCATAGTTTTAGATTCCTTGATAAAACCGATGTTCGTTTCCCCGTAGTAGTAATTCCCTATTACTGAGCTGAAGGCAAACATGAATATAGCTATAGCTAAAAATGTACCTGCCCAGCCACCTAAATTATCAACTAAAGAAACTTGTGTCAGGTTGACCGAGGCAGCTTCTGAATGAAGGTACGCATCGCTCATTAAAACAATAGCAGCAGTTGATGTACAAACAATGATTGTATCGATAAATACACCGAGTGTTTGAATAAGCCCTTGTTTTACAGGGTGAGTTACTGACGCAGTAGCAGCTGCGTTTGGCGCAGAACCCATACCAGCTTCATTTGAGAATAACCCTCGTTTAATCCCATTCATGATAGCAGCTCCGACCATACCAGCAAAAGCCTCTTCGAAGCCAAAAGCAGATTTGAATATAAGGATGAATACATTTGGTAGCTCACTAATATTCAAAAATACTACAAGAAGAGCAACTGCAATATATGCTATTGCCATAACTGGTACTAAAATTTGCGTAACGCTAACTATACGTTTAAGACCACCAAAAACAATGACAGCAGTAATAATAGATAAAATAACTCCAACTACTACTCGGCTTGATCCGAAGCTTTCTTCAAATGCAATAGTAATTGTATTAGCTTGTACCGCGTTGAATACAAAGCCATAGGTGAGGGAGATAACCACTGCAAAGAGAATTCCCATCCACCGCTTGTTTAAGCCTTTTTCCATGTAATAGGCTGGACCACCGCGATACATTCTACCATCTTTTACTTTATATACTTGTGCTAAAGTGCTTTCAATTAAAGAAGATGCTCCACCGATAATAGCGATCATCCACATCCAAAAAATAGCTCCAGGACCACCAAGTGCAATAGCTGTTGCAACCCCAGCAATGTTACCAGTCCCTATGCGAGAGGCAGCTGATATTGTAAATGCCTGAAAGGAGGAAACACCTTTTTTTCCTGTACTATCGATCGTGGCTTTTTCCGAAACAACACGGAACATTTCTGGTATTAATCTAATCTGAATAAATCTAGTTTTTATTGTAAAAAACAATCCCACTCCTACTAAGAGTACGATCAGGATGTAGGAATATAAAGCATTATTCACATCCTGTAACATGCTTTCAAACAAATCCATTATTAATTCCTCCTAAAAATCGGTAACGCTTATTATGTAATCTTGATATATAGATTGCTTTTATTACGCTATTCTATAACACCTCACAAGAATAAAGTGAAATGTGCTGGATAAATAAATAGAGCTGGTTTATAAAAACCAACTCTTTATTTACTAACTGCAATATTACAATTACTAATAATTTTATAACAAAAAAATCAAAGAGGAAAGCGTAAATATATTATATGTACAGGAGATATAAAAAAATATGGATAAAAAGATAGCTCTTTTTATCCATAAATTAGTTAAAGAGGAGATAGCTCTGCTCTTTCCTTATCTGTAAATACACGAGAATGAATATGAAATGAAATTCCTTCTGTACTTTCAAGAGAAAAGGCAGCTCCCATGCCATCAACAACATCTAATATTAGCTGTGTATGCTGCCAATAAGTATAGTGGGACTGATGCATATAATATGGTGCATTTCCAACAGTACCAAGAAGCAAGTCACGACTTCCTATATAGAAGTCACCTTGCTTATAGCACATTGGAGCAGAACCATCGCAGCAGCCAGCAGACTGTACGAACATAATTGCCCCATGCTTTGCCTCAAGCTCTTGAATTAGATCAAGAGCTTTATCCGTTGCTACGATGCGTTCTACCATTCTGTCATCTCATTTCTAACTTCTTAGAAGAAGCCCATTGCAGATTTATTGTAGCTTACTAACATACATTTTGTTTGTTGGTAATGCTCAAGCATCATTAAGTGGTTTTCGCGACCGATACCTGATTGTTTGTAACCGCCAAATGCAGCATGTGCTGGGTATTGGTGATATGTGTTTGTCCAAACACGACCTGCTTGGATTGCACGACCTGCACGGTAAGCAGTGTCAATGTTACGAGACCAAACACCAGCTCCTAAACCAAACTCAGAATCGTTAGCAATTTCCATTGCTTCGTCAAAGTCTTTGAATGTTGTAACAGAAAGTACTGGTCCAAAGATTTCTTCTTGGAAAATACGCATTTTGTTGTCGCCTTTAAATACTGTTGGAGCAATATAGTAACCGCCTTCGTGGTCACCTTCTAATTTATTTTGAGTTCCACCGATTAACAATTCAGCGCCTTCTTCTTTACCTATTTCGATATAAGAAAGAATTTTTTGTAATTGTTGGTTAGAAGCTTGAGCACCCATCATAACTTCTGTATCAAGTGGGTTACCAATTTTAATTGCTTTAATGCGTTCTAATGCACGCTCCATGAATTTTTCATAGATTGATTCTTGAACAAGTGCACGAGATGGACAAGTACAAATTTCACCTGAGTTAAGTGCGAATAATACTAAACCTTCGATTGCTTTGTCTAAGTACTCATCATCTGCATCCATAACATCCTCGAAGAATACGTTAGGTGATTTACCACCAAGCTCTAATGTTACAGGGATAATATTTTCAGTTGCATATTGCATGATCAAACGACCAACACCAGTAGAACCAGTGAATGCTACTTTTTGAATACGTGGGTTAGTTGCAAGTGGTTTCCCAACTTCTGCACCGAAACCGTTTACAACGTTTAAAACGCCTTTTGGTAAAATATCTTGAATAAGCTCTAAAAGGACCATTAATGAAGCAGGTGTTTGTTCAGCAGGCTTCATAACGATTGTATTACCAGCAGCTAAAGCTGGAGCGATTTTCCAAACAGCCATTAATAATGGGAAGTTCCAAGGAATAATTTGTCCAACTACACCGATTGGCTCGTGGAAGTGGTATGCTACAGTATCGTTATCGATCTGGCTGATTCTACCTTCTTGAGCACGGATAGCTCCTGCAAAATAACGGAAGTGGTCAATTGCTAGTGGGATGTCAGCATTCAATGTTTCACGAACTGCTTTACCATTGTCCCAAGTTTCAGCAACTGCAATTTTTTCTAGGTTTTGTTCCATGCGATCTGCAATTTTGTTTAAAATAATTGCGCGATAAGCTACAGATGTTTGAGCCCAAGCACCTTTAGCAGCATGAGCAGCATCTAATGCAAGCTCAATGTCAGCTTCAGTGGAGCGAGCTGCTTGAGTAAATACTTTACCGGTAAGTGGTGAAACTACATCAAAGTACTCTCCATTAACTGGAGCTACCCATTCTCCACCGATAAAGTTATCATAACGTTCTTTAAAATCAACTACTGCACCAGCAGTATTAGGATTAGCATAAATCATATATCTTACCCCCAAATTTTTATAGTGCGATTTGCTAGACGTCAGACGACGTTGTAGCAATAATCAAATCATGCACCAATTAAAAAAAGAATGCAAGATGAATTTTCAATTTTTATTCACATTTTAAAATAAAAGTTTCTTTTTAATATTGAAAATATACAATTGGTTTTATTACTACAAATTGCCATAAGTAGTTGGTCTATAACAAGATTAAGCTAATAAGATAAGGGAGAGTATATGTGTTTTATAACAGTTGAAAAATGAATATACATGTATTTTTATACAGTTTAATTAATTCCTAATGCTGTTTCTAATGAGCCAATGAATCATTCCATAAAGTAGGTTTTTTCCCCTAGTCGAGCGTTCGCCCATTTCATAAGATCAACAACAGCCACCTTGGCACAAATATTTTGCAATATTCTTTTGAAAAGTGAGAGACATAACTAGTCTCACAATTTAAAAAACGTGAAATCGAATATTTCCGATTTCACGTTTTCATTTATAGAGCAAGTCCATAAACTTTCTACTTTAGTTGTTTGAAGAGGAGGTGGAGACTACTGCAGGAATAGCGTGAGCGTAAAAGCCTAAGCAGGAGCAAGCCGAGGAGATTGAAGCTTCGCCCCCTGCAACTCGAAAACAATTACAGATCACTGGAATAGAAGCTCCGAAAACTTTACCAGGTCGTAAAATGTTCGAGGCTGTTTCTTTTCGGAGTGTTGGTTGTCCGTACCCCAATAGTTAACCTCTATATTTAATAGCTAATCCCTTTAAGAAATTCCGGGCAAATTTATCGCCACATTCTTTATAGTTACGGTGGCCTTCCTTGCGTAGGATGGCACTTAGTTCGCTTTTCGTGATAGCCACTCTAGCTTCCTCCAAGATATCAATCATGTCCTCACTTGTTAAAGCAAGTGCAATCTTTACTTTTTTTAGAAGCATGTTATTAACACTTTCTGTACTACCAGATGTAGAGGGAGGGGCCACTGGTTGTCCTGGCTTTGGCTCCTGGGGTCCTCTTTTAAAAGTAATAAGACCATTTAAAAAGGCTTCTAACGTTTTATTGTTGCACTTGATTTGATTGTCATCATCCTCAATATCATCTTCATATTCATTATCAAAGTGATCCTTGGATTTAGTTAAAAGCTTCAACACATCTTCTTTTGAAATTTCTATACCACCAAGCTTAAAGATTTCTACCATTTCTTTGTTCTTGATATCTAAAGCGTATCGCAAACGTACTAATATGTCGTTATTTTCCATTTTATATGAATCCTCCTAGCAATATCAAAATACATCCTCAGTTATGTAATAGCCTTCCCGGTAAAGGGATAAACGATTAGAAGAAAATCCGAAAATCATTCAGATTCTCGGATCCTTCTTACATAATGTGCAATTATTTAAGTGTAAGTAGTGTAACTACTTCAATATGGGCTGTTTGAGGGAACATGTCCACGGGCTGCATATATTGAACATCATAAAGCTTCGTTAGCTCCTGCAGATCCTTTGCAAGAGTTGAAGGGTTACAGGAAGTATAAACAAAGCGTTTTGGTTTTATCTCTAATACTGTTTTTAGTAGCTCCTCGTCTAAACCAGTTCTAGGAGGATCTACTGTTAGCACGTCAGGTACAAAGCCTTCACTCTGCCATTGCTTCAACCATTTCTTTGCAGTGCCATGAACATACTTTGTGTTATCAAAGCCGTTGCGTTTCGCATTTTTCTTAGCGTCCTTAATGGACTCTTCGATAATATCCATACCACGAACCTCTTTAGCATTTTTAGCTAACCAAAGTCCGATTGTCCCGACACCACAATAAGCATCAACGACAGTTTCCTTACCAGTTAATTCGGCTGCCTTTTCAATTTCATCATATAAATGCTCAGTTTGTTCCGGATTTAGCTGGAAGAAGGCGCGAGCCGATAGGTCAAAAGCTAATTCTCCAAGCTTCTCATGAATAATTTCTTTACCAAATAAATTAAAAGTTGTGTCACCGAATACTAACGATGTTTTTCCAGGATTAATATTTTGGCTAATGGATACGATATTAGAATCGATTTTACGAATCATTTGTACAAGGTCTTCTTTGTTGGGCATTTTCTTTTGTGTTGTAACTAATGTTACTTGAATTTGTCCAGTTTTCATCCCAGTTCTCACAACAATAGTACGAACAATACCTTGAGGATTTTTCTCGTCATATATAGGTATTTTAAGCTCTTTTAAGTAGGCTTTAATTTCATTTGTAATCTTAGTGGTAGCAGGATGTTGAACCATGCATTCATTAATATCAATTAACTTGTTAGATCCTTCTGCATATAAACCAGCAATTACATCATTACCAAGCTGTCTTGTTTGGAATTGGCTTTTGTTTCGATACAGCCAAGGATTTTCCATTCCAAGTGTAGGTTTTACCTCAATTGACGGAGCAAGGTCTCTCACATAACGTTCAAGGGCTTGAATGACTATGTCTCTTTTTTCAATAAGCTCTCGTTCATAGGTCATATGTTGAAGCTGGCAACCTCCACATGCCTCATAAACAGGGCATGGTGGTTTTACTCTGTCTGGAGAAGCTTGACGAATTTTTTTTATCGTTGCTTCCGCATACTTTGGATTTACAGTAGTTACTTCAGCAGTTACTACCTCTCCAGGAAGTGCTCCCTTAACGAAAACTACATTTCGTTTAAAGAAGCCAACTCCTTCTCCATTAATACCAAGTCTTTTTATAGTAAGTGGAAATTGTTGTCCCACCTGTATTGCTGTTTGTTCTTTCATTATTTCCTTCACGTCCTTTATCAACCAATAAAACAGTATAACTTTTTTATGGGGTTGGTTGCAAGCAAAAGGTGCCAGTTAAAAACTGGCACCTTAGTTACATTATATCTATTATAAAGGAAATTACTGTGGAAGAGAATACTCAGGTATATCCAATTTGGATATATTGAGGTCATTGATCTTTCCAAAGGAATATCCGCGTTTTTTCGCTTCTTTGATAAATGCCGGAAGACCCTCAGCATTGTCAGGTGAAACCGTGTGCATAAGAATAATAGCGCCAGGATGGATTTGTGTAATAAGCTCATTATAAGCATATTGTCCACCCTTTTTTTGATCCCTATGCCAGTCGATAAAAGCAACAGACCAGAAAAAATGCTGGTGACCAATTTCGTTTGCAGCTGCTAGCACATCTTCATCAAAGATTCCTTCCGGTGGTCTCGTGACAGTTGTTCTTTCTAAAGAAGTGAGCTCTTTTAGTCGGTTATCAAATTTTTGTAATTCCTTTTTTATTTCATCCTTTGACAGCTTAGCTAGGTTTGGATGTCCATAGGAATGGTTACCTATTTGATGTCCGTCTTCAATCATCCGTTTTACTAGTGGTGTGGCACTTTCGAGGTAATGACCAGTTAAAAAGAAGGTGGCGCTAATGTTCTCTTTCTTTAATGTATCTAAAATGCTTTCCGTATAGCCGTTTTCATAGCCATTATCAAATGTCAGGTAAATAACCTTTTTGTTAGCTGGCCCTTTATAAATGGCTCCATGCTTTTCTAATAATGCATCCAGCTCTGCTCCGGCCTCTGGTGGTACCTCATCTCTGGCTTTTTTAAAACCCCAGTGAATTTCTTTTGCTTCCGCGGTAAATGGCTCATAGGAAAAGCCGAGGCTTATAATAAAGGCTGCTATAATAATTCCTATTACATGATGCTTCCACATGATTTTTGCTCCTTTTTATTATATATTTGCATAAAAAAATGCAATCAACTTAAAAGTAGATTGCACTTGGGTTTGATATTTATTCATTTTTGCTCGTTGGTTAGTTTTACTATATGAAGCAATTTCATAATTCCCTTTTAAGAAAAGGTTATATTAAAGGATAGGGTGAGCAATAAGCCATCGTCTGTGGAAATTGGCTCGATTACTGACTATATATATTAGTCAATGCGCTCGTAAGTTCTGGGTATTTAAAGGAAAAGCCATTAGCTATTAATACGTCTGGAACTACTTTTTGCCCTTCTAAGACAAGCTGACTTTTTTCACCAAGCACTAGCTTCAAAGCAAATGCAGGTACTGGGAAGTAATGAGGTTTATTTAATACTTTAGCCAATGTTTTACTAAATTCATCCATCCTTCGAGGATCTGGTGCAACTATATTAAAAGGTCCTTGAATATTATTTTCAATAGCGTAAAACAGGGAACTAGCAACATCTTGGATATGAACCCATGACATCCAATTATCTCCCTTTCCAATTGGACCACCTACAAACATTTTATAAGGTAATGCCATTAAGGGAAGTGCTCCTTCTTTTCTATCTAATATAATCCCAAATCGACCTAAAGCTACGCGGACTCCAAGCTGCTCTGCAGTTAATGCCTTTTGCTCCCAATCTGCAACTGTTTTGGCTAGAATATCATGACCCTGTTGTGTTGATTGTTCATTATAAACTTCTGTATTGGAAGCTGGATAAATTCCAATAGCACTTGCATTGATCAAAACTTCGGGTTTTTTCTTTAATACTTGGATAATACGTATGACTTCATCAGTAGCTTCCATCCTACTATCATAAATTTTTGCTTTTTGCTTTTCTGTCCATCTACCGTTGTTTATAGATTCTCCAGCAAGATTTACTATTGCATCAATACCTTCTAAATATACCTCAGGTTTAGAATTATTTGTAAGCCAGTTAATATAAGTAACATTGTTTGCTGAGTGCGAGCTCGACCGTGATAAAATAATAGCCTCATGTCCCTTTTGCTGCAGTAGCTCAGTCAAAGCCCTACCTACAAAACCAGTTCCACCAGTAATTGCTACTCTCATCGAAATCAGCCTCCTTAACACAATAATACCAGTTCAATCATTTATCACATATTAATTTTTACGCTATAATTAAGGAAAGCGAATGGAGAGATTAACAAAATGCCGGTTATTACAAAAATAGGACGTCAAAAAAAAAATAATGAACGGTATAATTTATATTTAGATGAAAAGTATGCCTTTAGTGTGGATGAGGCAGTACTGATAAAATATCAGCTTACAAAGGGTAAGGTAATAGAGGCCTTTACCTTAGATGAAATTGTTTTTGATGATGAAGTAAGAAAAGCATATAATAAGGCGATTAATTATTTGAGCTTTCGGATGAGAAGTGAGCATGAGGTAAAGCAAAAATTACTACAAAGTGAGTTTGGAGAAGCGGTCATTTTAGAGGCAATTCGAAAGCTATATGAGCATGGATTTTTGAATGATGCTAGCTTTACGAAGGCTTTAGTAGAAACTCAAAAAAATAGCAGTAAAAAAGGCCCTGCTGCAATTAGACAGGAGCTCAAAAAGAAGGGAATAGAAAAAGAGCTTCAAGAGGAAGTACTTGCCGCTTACTCGGAGGAAGAACAAGTTTCTATTGCTAAAACACTTACAGAAAAAATTATCAATCAAAACCAAAATAAGACTCCACGCCAAATTAAACAAAAGGTCCAGGAGAATCTTCAAAGAAAAGGGTATAACTTTGGCATCATTTCTCAGGCAATCGAATCTTTTGATTTAGAGAAAAAGGAAGACGAATGGCTTGAAATAATTGCTGCACAAGGAGAAAAGATTTGGAGAAAGTATTCTGCAAAATATAGCGGCTATGATCTGAAAAATCGTGTGAAACAGGCCCTTTATATAAAAGGTTTCCCGTCAGAGCACATAGATATGTATATAGAAAATAAGGAGCTGGAATTACAAAATGAGCAATAAAAAATATAGTCAGATGACGGAGCAAGAGCTTAGAACTGAAATTGCTAACCTAAAGGAAAAAGCAAGAAAGGCTGAGCAACTAGGCATTGTTAATGAGTATGCAGTATATGAACGAAAAGCAATGATGGCTCAGTCATTTCTAACAGATGTAAATTCTATAAAACCTGGTGAAATGTATAGAATTAGCGGTGATCCTGGGATGTTTTTTCAAGTCGAATACTTAAAGGGAAAATTTGCTTGGGGCTACCGTTTAGGTGGAGACAAGTACGAGGAAGCATTACCAATTTCTATACTACAGCCGTTAGAGGAGGGAAAATAATATGGAAACTAAAATAAATGAACTAACAGAGTTATTACTTGAAAAAAACGACAAGCTTTCCTTTGAAAAGGCAAGAGCATGGATTGAATTACTTTGGTCTGACTTTGAATCATCCTATGCACGTGCAGGCTATGAATATAAAGGTGCTGCAGTAACAGAGATGGTTATTAAAAAGTGGATAGATGGATATGGTGAACAACTACACGAGTTTGCGGGTACTAACGAAAAGTACAAGCATTTATTGGAAACAGACTAAACGCTAGGAATTTAAATTCCTAGCGTCTCTGTTTAATGTGGTAAAAAGTCTAATTTTTTTCTTAGCTTATCTTCGCTGAAAATCCAACCAGTGTAAGAGTTGATGATATTAAGGTCTTCATCCAAATGTACAACTGCTACAAAAGGATAGTAATCATTACTTCTGTAACGCAGATCGATTAACCGAACCTCATGGATATGATCGAATTGAGTTATTTCCCATCTGTAAATAGGGGAGAACGAAGTAAAGGCACTTAGATTTGTATCCTTTAAGGCAGCTTTTACTAAAGGAGAGTCTGGAATTTCCTCTCGTTCAAACTTGTCGTATATCGTTATGGAACGCCCGTATGCTCGGCCAACGTAATGATGCGTCTCGGAGCTTGCGGCAATCCTCCATTGAAAGAACTTAATAGTTGGAGCCACAATAATTTCTGTGGTATCCGGAATTGTTTTTCTCACGCTATTTTTAACCGCACTTTGGACTGCAAAGCGTAGTATATAATAAATGGCGATAATAGCGTACATGGTTAGGAATGTAGGCACTGGGTTAAAGCCAAACATCCATAGTAATAATCCTAATACATGAAAGCCAAAGATAATCGGATCAAATGTATTGATGACACCTAGTGCAACCCATTTCTTAGAAAAGGGTCGTAATGCCTGGGTACCATAGGAATTAAATATATCCACGAAAACATGAAGAAATACCGCTAAAAATGTCCAAAGCCAAAGATGAAGCCAATTCACCTCTGGAATAATTAGCCACAATACTCCAGATATAAGTAACGGCCATAGTAAAACGGCTGGAATAGAATGAGTTATACCACGATGATGACGTATGTATATGGCATTATTTTTTAATTTTAGAACAGTATCTATATCAGGGGCTTGAGAACCAATGATAGTACCTGCAATAACAGCAGTAGTAGTCAAAGAACTACTTGTAACGACAGGATCTGCCATTGCCAAACCACCAAGTGCAATACCCATGACTATATGTGTGCCTGTATCCATGTGTGACCAGCTCCTTTTAAGGAAACAAGTTATCTTAATCATAAGATAAAGTATATAAATTAACAAAGCAATTATTAGTGTTATACCCTATTATCGCATACAATAATCGCCAGAAAGGATTCTAACTGTGAACGAATTATACAATAAGCAAATGAGCGAGGCATTAGTTTCCTGGTTTTTAGAAGAAAAACGTGATTTACCGTGGAGAAAAACCACGGATCCCTATAAAATTTGGGTTTCCGAAGTAATGTTACAGCAAACAAAAGTTGATACAGTTATCCCTTATTATGAGAGATTTGTCTCTAAATATCCCTCGCTTGAATCTCTTGCAGAAGCTAATGAGGGAGAATTGCTAAAAGAGTGGGAAGGTCTGGGCTATTATTCTAGAGCACGCAATCTCCAAGCTGGAGTAAAAGAAGTTGTAGAACAATACGATAGCATCATACCGAACAACCGAAAGGAAATATCTAAGCTAAGAGGCGTTGGACCATATACGGCTGGAGCGGTGCTAAGTATTGCTTATGGTGTTCCAGAGCATGCTGTAGACGGGAATGTTATGAGAGTATTATCTCGGATTTTACTGATAAAAGAGGATATTGCTAAACCAAAGACGAAAAAGATATTTGAAGATGCCGTGATGAGCTTGATGTATGAGGAAAATCCCTCTGCCTTTAACCAAGGTTTAATGGAACTTGGTGCTATTATATGCACTCCAAAAAAGCCGAAATGTTTACTTTGTCCAGTAAGAGAATTTTGTTCAGCATTTTATGAAGGAGTTCAAGAAGAGCTTCCGGTTAAAACAATTAACAAAAAGACAAAATTACATAAAATGAAGGCAATAGTGATCCAACGAGATGACGGTAAGATTCTTTTAGAGAAGCGACCTTCTAAAGGTTTACTTGCTAATATGTGGCAATTTCCAATGGTTGAGCTTCCAACAGCGACTCACACTGTTGAAGAGGTAGTGGAGTTGGACTATGGAATAGAAATTCAAAAAGGAAATGAATTACTTTCTTTTAAGCATGTTTTTTCACATCTAGTATGGGAAGTTGAAAGTTTTGAAGCAAAGCTTATAAATGAAAAAAAATTATCCTTGAATAGCCAGTGGTATTCTATAGAAGAAGTGAACAATCAACCTATGCCTATTCCAGTATTAAAAATATGGAATGCGTGGAAGGAAAGGAAGAACATCACATGACAAATCCAGTAGCATTAGTAACAGGCAGTAGCAGAGGACTAGGAAAAGCAATTGCCATTGAGCTTGCAAAAAGTGGTTATGATATTGTAGTGAACTATGCTCGCAGTAAAACGGCTGCATTAGAAACGGTTTCAGAAATAGAGGCATTAGGACAAAAAGCTTTACTTGTTCGTGCAAATGTTGGTGATGTAGAAAAGCTTCGGGCAATGTTTCAAACGATAAAAGAGGAGTTCGGTCGTTTAGATATTTTCGTGAGTAATGCTGCATCCGGTGTTCTTCGACCAATCATGGAGCTCGAGGAGTCTCATTGGGACTGGACGATGAACATTAACGCAAAAGCAATGCTTTTTGGAGCACAGGAAGCGGCAAAGCTAATGCCGAGTGGCGGGAAGATATTAGGCATCAGTTCATTAGGGTCTATTCGATATTTGGAAAACTATACGACAGTAGGAGTTTCTAAAGCTGCTATTGAATCCATTACAAGATATTTGGCGGTAGAGCTAGCAGAAAAAGGGATTGCCGTTAATACTGTTTCTGGTGGAGCATTAGATACTGATGCTTTAAAGCATTTCCCAAATAGAGAACAATTATTAGAGGATGCGCGTGTAAATACTCCGGCAGGACGAATGGTTGAAATTGAGGATATGGTAAAAACAGCTATGTTCCTGCTTTCAGATGATGCCAGCATGATCCGAGGACAAACTATCATTGTAGATGGCGGTCGTTCGATTAAAATGTAGTTTTCATAAATAATAATTTCTTTTTAAAGAGCAATACAATGTTAAAGATGAATGTTTGACATTAATTAATAAAAAATTAAACTAAATAAAAATACGGCAATCCCAAATAATATCGAGGTTGCCGTATTTGTTTAATTTTCATTATCATTCTTTATGAGTTAATTTCATAAATAGAAATTTATGTATGAAATAAATATGTTCACATTTATTGATTGGAGCGACAGACGGCGACTCCTGTGGGATGAGTGAGACAGTTAAGACATCACAACCACGCGCGTAAGCGATGGGTGATGGCTTAACGCTCACCCCACGGAAAGCGTCCGGCTGGCGTGGAAATCAATTCTACATTCTGACTTAGAGATTTGGTAGCATATATCAACCCTATTCTTTAACATGCCCCAAATTTTCCTTGTCTGTGCTTCAATAAATGATTTCAAATTAACCAAAACACACAAATTTATTTTTTATGAATATTATCTCCGAAAGTGCACAAGATATATTTTGTACGGAGGTGAAATCCATGAAAAAGAATAACAGTCAATCATCAAACAGAAGTCAAGAATTTGCTTCAGAAACTGTAATTCGACAAGTTAAAGAGCAAAACCGTCAAGCTGAAATGAAAAAACAACAAGCAAGCGGGAAGTTTTCAAAAAGTTCTTATAACCCATCAAAATAACATGGATTCACCAAAAATCAGCGAGGGCATTTTGCTCTCGCTGATTTTTTTACTACAGTTTTTTCCTATGGATTGCTATAATATGAAAATAAGTATAATATTCAATTTTGCGCTTGATGAAAAGGTGGCTAAATCATGGCGATTCCAACAGAAGGAGAAATTATTCAAATTCACAGCTACAAGCATAATGGCCGTATCCACCGTGTCTGGCAGGAAACGATGGTTTTAAAGGGGACCAAGAATATTGTAATAGGAGCGAACGAACGAACTCTTGTAATCGAATCGGATGGTAGAACATGGATTACTAGAGAACCGTCAATCTGTTACTTTCATGCTGAACATTGGTTTAACATTATTTGTATGCTAAGAGAAGACGGTGTGTATTATTACATTAATATTAGTTCGCCATTTGTCTATAACAATAAAATTCTGAAATATATTGATTATGATCTAGATGTGAAGGTTTTCCCAGACATGACCTACACAATTTTGGATGAAGATGAATACGAACAGCACAAAAGGGAAATGAATTATCCAGATGAAATGGATTCTATTCTTGATCGAAATATAGAAAAACTTATTTCTTGGATTAAACAAAGAAGAGGTCCATTTGCCCCGGATTTTATCGAGGCTTGGACAAGTCGTTATCATTTTTATAAACAGCTGAACGAGTAGTAGGAGAACCTGTTGAATTTGCAACAGGTTCTTCCGTTTTAAGAAAGGAAGTAGTTTTATGAGCACCATGAAAAGATATATGGAATTCGTAAAACCTTATAATTGGCAAATCTTTTTGACGATTATTATAGGGGTTATTAAATTCGCAATTCCATTGTTTATACCCATTCTGATTAAAATTGTCGTAGATGATATTATCGGTGAGGATATGGCAACAGATGAAAAAATTCAACAGCTTGTTTATTGGTTAGGTGGAACTGCATTAGTGTTTCTAATCGTTCGACCACCAATTGAGTATTATCGACAATATTTAGCACAATTAGTCAGTAATAAAATCTTGTATGATATCCGTCAAAAGCTATACATACATCTTCAAAAGCTAAGCTTAAAGTATTATTCAAACACGCGAGCTGGAGAGGTCATTTCTCGAGTCATCAATGACGTAGAGCAAACGAAAAATTTTGTCATGATTGGCTTGATGAATGTTTGGCTCGACTTAGCTACAATTCTTATAGCAATTGGAATAATGCTTACGATGAATGTAAAACTTACACTTGTCACTTTAATCGCATTCCCATTTTATGCATTCAGTGTAAAGTACTTTTTCGGAAAGCTTCGAGACTTAACTAGAAAGAGATCGCAAGCATTAGCAGGAGTACAAAGCTATCTTCATGAGCGTGTACAGGGGATGAGTATTATTAAAACCTTTACACTCGAAAAGCATGAACAAAAGCTGTTCAATGAGACGAATGGAGAATTTCTGGATAAGGCTGTAGACCAAACGATATGGAATGCAAAAGCGTTTGCGGTCGTTAATACAATTACCGATATAGCACCACTGTTAGTTATTGCCTACGCAGGATATGAAGCAATTCATGGAAGACTATCTGTTGGGACAATGGCTGCTTTCATCGCCTACATAGAGCGATTATATAGCCCTTTAAGAAGATTAGTTAATTCATCCACGACATTAACGCAATCTTTCGCGTCGATGGACAGAGTATTTGAGCTGATGGATGAAAAATACGATATTATCGATAAGCCTGGTGCGAAAAGTTTAGGAAATACTTCTGGGGAAGTTACGTTTTCAAATGTCTCCTTCCAATATGAAAAAGGTGGGCAAACAATCCTTAACAATATAAATCTCCAAGTCAATAGCGGAGAAACAGTTGCATTTGTTGGGATGAGCGGTGGAGGGAAATCCACTATTATTAGTTTGATCCCACGATTTTACGATGTGTCAAAGGGCAGTGTGAAAATTGATGGTAAGGATGTTCGTGATGTAACGATTGAATCACTGAGACAACAAATAGGGATTGTCCTTCAGGATAATATTTTGTTTAGTGACTCTGTAAAATCGAACATTTTAATGGGTAAACCAGGAGCGAGTGATGAAGAAGTAATAGAGGCTGCAAAAGCTGCCAACGCACACGATTTCATTATGGAGCTACCTGAAGGATATGAAACAAAGGTTGGGGAGCGGGGAGTTAAGCTCTCTGGAGGTCAAAAGCAACGTGTAGCAATAGCGCGTGTATTTTTGAAAAATCCTACAATATTAGTTCTAGATGAGGCAACCTCAGCATTAGATTTAGAAAGCGAATCATTAATTCAGGATTCCTTGGAGCGCTTGGCTCAAAATCGAACAACTATTATCGTAGCACATAGACTTTCCACTATAACGCATGCAGATAAAATATGCGTGATAGAAAATGGAGAGCTAGCAGAAGAAGGTTCTCATTCTGAACTTATGAAGAGTAAAGGTGTATATTATAATTTATTTCAAATACAACAACTAGATACTGTGGACTAACACACACACCCTATAAGGCGATTCTGTTCTTATTGGGTGTTTTTATTTACCTATTTTACAAAAAGTTGAAATATGACAAATGTTTCAAAAAATATAAAAAGTATTGCATAAAAAGTATGTATGTGTAAAATATCAATATGAACAAATATAAAGAAAATTTTAAATAATCTCGTAAAAAAGGAGAGTTATCATGGAACAAGGAAAAAAAGTGCTAGAAGTAAAAGGGCTTCAAACTTCCTTTTTTACAGATGATGGCGTCATTCCATCTGTCGATTATGTAGATTTCCATGTTAGAGAAGGGGAAATTTTAGGCATCGTTGGCGAATCGGGTTGTGGTAAAAGTGTTACCTCTCTATCTATCATGGGGCTAGTTCCTAGTCCACCGGGAAAAATCACCAATGGAGAAATCCTATTTAAAGGTAAGGATTTAACAACCTTCTCGGAAAAAGAGATGCGGAAAATAAGAGGAAATGAGATTGCAATGATCTTTCAGGAGCCAATGACCTCTTTAAATCCATTATTTACAATTGGTAATCAGCTGATAGAAGCAATAACCCTACATAAAAAGGATTGGAGCAAGAAGCAGGCTAAGGATAGAGCGATTGAGATGCTAAAGCTTGTTGGACTTCCGAGAGCAGAGGCACTTATGAAGGATTACCCACACCAGCTCTCTGGAGGGATGCGTCAGAGAGTCATGATTGCGATGGCCCTTGTATGTGACCCAGAAGTATTGATAGCTGATGAGCCAACGACGGCATTGGATGTAACCATTCAAGCTCAAATTTTAAAGTTAATGAGAGATTTGAATAAAAGGTTAAACACAGCAGTGCTCTTAATCACTCATGATCTTGGAGTAGTAGCAGAGACATGCGAACGAGTAGTGGTCATGTACGCAGGTAAAGTAGTAGAAGAAGGACTAGTGGAAACCATCTTTAAAGATCCACAACACCCCTATACAAAAGGACTGCTTGCATCAGTTCCTGACATGAGATATAAAAAGCAACGATTATATTCCATCCCAGGTAATGTGCCGAAGCCAGGAACTATAACAACAGGCTGTCGCTTTGCAGCTAGATGTGAATTTGCATTCGAACGCTGTGTTCAGGAAAATCCTCCTCTGTATGAAACATCGGAGGGACATAAAACTAGATGTTTCTTATACGATTCAAAGGAGGTAACAGATTATGACAGAGCCGCTGTTAAAAGTTGATGGACTGAAAAAGTACTTTCCCATTCGTTCCGGTTTGTTGTCAAAAAAAGTCGGCTATGTTAAAGCAGTAGACGATATTTCTTTCTTTGTAAACGAGGGAGAAACTCTAGGGATAGTTGGAGAATCTGGCTGTGGTAAATCTACTACAGGAAGAATGCTTATGAGATTACTAGAACCTACAGAAGGTAAAGTGACCTTTGAAGGAAAAGAATTAACGTCAATCTCTGACTCTGCTATGCGTAAGGTTAGAAGAGATATCCAAATGGTGTTTCAGGATCCTTATGCATCATTAAATCCTCGGCACACGGTCGAGAAAATTTTGATGGAGCCACTGATTGTTCATCAAATTGGAGATCCAAAAACTCGCAAACAAAAGGTTCATGACTTTTTAGAGATTGTAGGATTGAGCAGCTATCATGCAAAACGATATCCTCACCAGTTCAGCGGAGGGCAAAGGCAGCGTATTGGTATTGCGAGAGCTCTTATGACTAATCCAAAGCTGATTATAGCAGACGAGCCAGTTTCAGCACTTGATGTATCTATTCAAGCTCAAGTTTTAAATCTGATGCAGGACTTGCAAAAAGAATTGAAACTAACCTATATATTTATCGCTCATGACCTGGGGGTAGTACGCCACATCAGCGACCGGGTTGGAGTTATGTACTTAGGGAGAATGGTTGAGCTTGCACCTAGTGAAAGTTTATATGCGGAGCCGCTCCATCCTTATACAAAAGCACTTCTTTCTGCTGTGCCAGTACCAGATCCACAATTTCAAAGGGAACAAATTATATTAGAGGGAGATATCCCAAGCCCTTCTAACCCACCTACAGGTTGTACATTCCATACACGTTGTCCTTTTAAAATGGATGTATGTACAACCGTTAAACCGAAGCTTGAGGAAGTTAAGAACAGTCATTTTGTTGCCTGCCATCTATATAACGAGGCAGTACAGCATTGATAATATAAATTTGGAGGGGTCCATGTGAGAAAAAAGAAATTATTGTCATTTATGTTTTTAATGATACTTGCTGCATTTACAATCGTTGCTTGTTCAAGTGATGAATCTGATGGAGATAAAAAAGGAGAATCGTCATCATCAGAGAATAAAACATTAGTATTTGGTCGTGGAGGAGACTCCGTTTCTCTAGATCCAGCTACAGTTACAGATGGTGAATCTTTCAAGGTAACACAAAACCTTTTCGAGACACTATTAAACTTTGGCGAGGAAGATACTACAATTCAGCCAGGACTCGCTAAAGAGTGGGAACCGTCTGATGACGGATTAACGTATACATTTACTTTAGAAGAAGGAATTAAGTTCCATGACGGAACAGACTTTAATGCTGAGGCAGTCGTGAAAAACTTTGAACGCTGGGCTAATGGATCAGAGGAAAAATTCTATTACTACGGTTCTATGTTCGGAGGTTATGCTGGTGACGAAGGACACGTAATTGAATCTGTTACAGCTGACGGTGATTACAAAGTAGTGTTTAAGCTTAAGCGCCCTCAAGCACCTTTCTTAAAAAATATTGCTATGAGTCCATTTGGTATTGCAAGTCCAACTGCATTTGAAAAAGATGAAAAAGCATTTGGTGACAATCCAGTAGGAACTGGTCCATTCAAATTCGTAGAGTGGAAACGTAATGCAACTATTACAATCGAAAAATATGAAGATTATTGGGTAGATGGTATGCCTAAGCTTGATAAAGTCGTATTCAAAGCGATACCAGACAACGCAGGTCGCCTTAATGAGCTACTATCTGGAACTATCGACTTGGCTGATGGTGTGAACCCGTCCGATCGTTCGACAGTAGAAGGTGAGGCTGCTCTTCAATTGTATGAGCGTCCTTCTATGAATGTTGGTTACTTAGGCTTAACAACTACAAGACCTCCGTTTGACAATGTGAAAGTACGTCAAGCAATGAACTATGCAATCGATAAGCAAGCAATTGTAGATGCTTTCTTTGAAGGTGGAGCAGAGGTAGCTAAAAATCCAATTCCGTCATCTATTAGTGGATTCAATGATGAGATTCCTGGATATGAATATGATCCAGAAAAAGCAAAAGAACTTTTAGCAGAAGCAGGATTTGCAGATGGTTTTGAAATGGAGCTATGGGCAATGCCAGTTCCAAGACCATATATGCCAGATGGAGCTAAAGTTGCAGAAGCAATTAAAAATAATTTAGAAAAAGTAGGCATCAATGCTAAAATCGTTTCTTATGAGTGGGCTACTTATTTAGAAAAAGCTCGTTTAGGAGAAGCAGACGCTTTCTTACTTGGATGGACTGGTGATAATGGAGATGCAGATAACTTCCTTTATGTTTTACTAGACCAAGATAATATCGGAAGCAATAACTATACGTACTATAGTAGCGACCCATTACATGAGATTCTTATCCAAGCACAATCAGAAGTAGATGAAAACAAACGTATTGAATTATATAAACAAGCACAAGAAATAATATTTGAAGATGCACCATGGGTACCACTTGCTCACTCAACACCATTATTAGCTGGTAAAGCAGAATTGACTGGATTTACACCACATCCAACAGGTTCAGACAAACTAGGGAACGTTGAATTTAAGTAAGGAATAGAGTGGAGGGGGTCTTATGGATTCCCTCCTCTTTTAAAGATAAGGTTATTTCATATTTTAGAATAAAGAGGGTGAAGAAACATGCTTCACTATATTGGAAAGAGGCTGCTACAGCTTATACCGGTATTGCTTGGTATGACTTTTTTAGTTTTTATGATTATACGTGCAATTCCTGGTGATCCAGCACAGGTTATTTTAGGACAATTAGCTTCTAAGGAGGCAATTGAGTCACTAAGAGCAAGCCTAGGCTTAGATAATCCTTGGTACGTGCAATATTTTGATTACTTATTTGGATTACTTCAAGGAGATCTTGGGGAGTCGATGCGAACTGTTCAGCCAGTAGCTACCGAAATTTGGCCATACCTTGCTGCTACGTTTGAGCTAGCTTTCTTCGCTATCCTAATAGCTGTTGTAATAGGAGTAAATGCAGGAATTATATCTGCATGGTTTCAAAATTCATGGTTCGATTACTTAGCGATGGTAATAGCTTTGATAGGTGTGTCCATGCCAATCTTTTGGTTAGGGCTGATGGAGCAATGGATTTTTTCTGTAGAATTACAGTGGCTTCCACCAGGTGGAAGAGACGATGCAAGAGATCCAGTTTCGGCAGTAACAAACTTATATGTGATTGATACGATTATGAATGGTCGTTTTGATCAGCTTGGTGACGTGCTTAAACATTTAATATTACCTAGCATTGCTTTGGCAACAATTCCAATGGCCATTATCGCTCGTATGACAAGATCTAGTATGCTTGAAGTTATGAGAGCAGATTATGTACGAACAGCAAGAGCTAAAGGACAAAAAATGTTTTGGGTAGTATACAAGCATTCATTGAAAAATGCTATCATCCCAGTTTTAACAGTAGTGGGGCTTCAAATGGGATTACTTTTAGGAGGCGCTATTTTAACTGAAACTATCTTTGGATGGCCAGGAATTGGTCGATACATTTATGATGCTATTCAGTATCGTGACTACCCCGTTATACAATCTGGAATATTAGTAGTTGCTTTTATATTCGTTATGATTAATTTATTGGTTGATATTTTATACGGATTAATTGATCCACGCATCAAGTATGACTAAAAGGAGAGATGATGATGACCCAAATGGTTCCAAAAGCACCGGATAATTTATTGGCTACCGAAAAGGACATATCAGCTGGTCCTTGGAAAGAAGCGTGGAGAGGTTTCCGTAAAAACAAAGTGGCGCTTATTGGCACTTTTATCGTATTGTTCTTTATAGTAGTAGCGTTAATAGGACCTTTTCTAGTCCCGCAGGGCATTGATGAACAATCTATTTCAGACAAAAGACTCCTACCGCCGTCTAGCCAGTATTGGTTTGGCACAGATGATTTTGGTAGAGATATTTTTTCACGAATCGTCCATGGGGCAAGAATTTCTTTATGGGTAGGCTTTTTCTCTGTAATTGGTTCTGTCATTGTAGGGAGTATATTGGGGATTATAGCGGGCTATTATGGAAAATGTGTTGATATGATTATATCTCGCCTATTTGATATTCTTCTTGCTTTTCCAAGTATTCTATTAGCAATTGCAGTCGTGTCTGTGCTAGGACCATCTCTGCAAAATGCTTTAATTGCGATAGCAATTATCAACATCCCTAACTTTGGACGTTTGATAAGATCAAAAGTGTTAAGTATAAAAGAAGAGGAATACATAACCTCCGCCAAGGCAATTGGTATGAAGGATGTTCGTATCCTTTTTTCGCACATCTTACCTAACTCTATGGCACCTGTAATCGTAGCAGGCACATTGGCCATAGCATCGGCTATTATAGAAGCTGCTGCATTAGGATTTCTTGGATTAGGGGCCCAGGCTCCAACTCCAGAATGGGGTAAAATGCTGGCGGATGCTCGAAATCACCTAAGAACTGCTCCGTGGACAATGATTTTCCCTGGGCTTGCAATCATGCTGACAGTTTTAGGCTTTAACCTGATGGGCGATGGGCTTCGAGATGCACTGGATCCTCGGATGAAAAATTAAGATAGAAACAAAGCTCCAAAAATAAAAAGTGAAATCGTTTAGGCGATTTCACTTTTTTTGACGAACATGGCGAGTATACCTAAAGAAAGAGAAATCTGAAATAGAGCCTTTTAATGAATGAAACCCTGAGCATTCACATTATGTAAATGTTCAGGGTTTCATTTTTTCTGTGAGTCTTAATCGATTTAGTATGTTTCTTCAATTTGAACGGTTAATTCATTACTATGGAAGTTCTGATACGAGGTAATCAGTCTATCCACATGCTCCAGCTGTTCCTCATACTTTAATATAGAGGATAGTAGATGGAGAAGGTGGTAGGTAGAAAATTCCTCATCTATTTGTGTTATCGCAATCTGCTGAACAAAAATATTCATAACCTCTTGCCTTTGGATAAATGCGTCGGGACCATGCAGCTCTGTATGGTCTGTTTTTAGCTTACCAATAAACTTGAGGTGGAGCTGTTCATGGTAAGTTAAAAGCAGATCAAGTCTTTCCGTGATCATCATTCTAAAATGCTCAGGAAGATCATTTAGTTCATTTTCATGAAGGTGTAATCTATTCAATACTTCTAGGCTATTATGGGAGATTTCGATAAGCTCTCGGTAAACGACGGCTTTTCTGCCCTTTGAATGGGTAGCCTTTTTGGTATAAACTCTTTCCTCTTTAAAAAAGGAGTATATTTGGTCAATACGTTCTAATCTATCCTTCAGCTGCGTAATAGCTTGTTTGGTAGACTGATGGTCACCAGCATTTCTAGAGGCAATCCGAATCCATCTAATTATTTCGTCCTGTGTATAATGGATGGAGTTAAAAAGCTTTGTCTCAAACTTAGGTGGGATAAATACAAGATTTACGATAAAGGCCGAAATCACTCCAACAAGAATCGTGCAAAAACGAATTAATGCAAAGGTTAAAAACTCGTCGCTTTGAATCTCCATAATAGCTATTACAGTTACTAATGCTAAGGAAACCGTTTTTTCTAATTTAAACTTTAGCATGATAGAAATAGCCACAATTGCTGCGAATCCAACGGCAATAATATGGTTTCCAAATACTAATGCAAACAAGACGGCGATGGCTGCTCCAATTAGATTAGACTGTATTTGTTCAATTACAGTTAAGTAAGATCTATAGATAGATGGTTGAAGTGCAAAAATAGCGGCTATTCCTGCAAAGACAGGATTAGGAAGCTGAAGTAATTCAGCTATAAATAAGGCAAATACTATAGCCACTCCAGTCTTAAATATACGTGCTCCTAATTTCATTCCATCCTATCCCTTCGTTAACGGTTATTTCATTGAATTATTTAATTGGGCAAAAGCATTATTGACCGCTTTAATTGTCTCTACTATATCATGTTCTGTATGAGCGGTAGTAATAAACCAAGCTTCATACTTAGAAGGAGCCAAGTTAATGCCTTGTTCAAGCATAAACTTAAAGAATTTAGCGAACATTTCACCATCACTAGCCTCTGCTTGCTCGTAGTTTTCTACTTTAACATCGGTAAAATAAACAGAAAGTGCACCTTTTATGCGATTGATTGTAATCGTAATATTATTTTCCTTAGCAGCATCCAAAATTCCTGCCTCTAACAGTTCACCTAGTCTATCTAGTTCTTCGTATAAACCGGGAGCTTGAAGTACTTCTAAACAAGCGATGCCTGCTTGCATGGACGCCGGATTACCTGCCATCGTTCCAGCCTGATAGGCAGGTCCAAGTGGTGCCACCTGCTCCATAACTTCTTTTTTGCCGCCATATGCACCGATGGGAAGACCTCCACCAATAATTTTTCCTAATGCGGTTAAGTCTGGTGTGTGACCAAGTAAAGTAGATGCTGCCCCGTAGTGAAAGCGGAACGCAGTAATTACCTCATCATAAATCACAAGAGCTCCTTTAGCTTTAGCGATTTCATGAACTAAAGATAAAAACCCTTCATTAGGCTCCACCATTCCAAAGTTTCCTACGATCGGTTCAACTAATATACAGGCTAGTTCTTCTCCCCATTTTTCCATCGCATCCTTGTAGGCTTGAGGATCATTGAACGGAATCGTGATAACCTCTTTTGCGATAGATTGTGGCACGCCTGCAGAATCTGGAGTTCCAAGAGTAGCAGGACCTGAACCTGCAGCTACTAACACTAAATCAGAGTGCCCGTGATAACAGCCAGCAAATTTCATTACCTTTGTTCTTCCGGTATATGCACGAGCCACCCGTATAGTAGTCATCACTGCTTCCGTCCCTGAATTCACGAAGCGAACCTTATCCATAGAAGGGATTGCATCTTTTAGCATTTTAGCAAAAACCACTTCATGCTTTGTAGGAGTACCATATAATAGACCCGTTTGTGCTGCTTTTGTAATAGCTTCAGTTATGTGCGGATGGGCATGCCCGGTAATGATAGGGCCATAAGCTGCTAGGTAATCGATATATTTATTGCCGTCCACATCATAGAAGTATGCACCTTCCGCTCTTTCCATGACAACGGGTGCTCCGCCACCAACGGCTTTATAGGAACGTGAAGGACTATTTACCCCACCAACGATATGTTCTAATGCTTGTACTTGAATTTGTTCAGATTGTGTATGTTTCAAATGTATTACCTCCATTATAAATGTATGTAAGATGAAAATTATAACTTGTCTATCCTAAAACTTCTAGTAATAGTTGGGTATTTTTATATTTTAGACAAAAAAGAGGAAAAAGGCTAAAGAAATTGAACATACTTATAAAGTTAGTTACGATATAACTAATTAATCGAGGAGGGATATTGATGGAAAAATTAGAAGGAATGGTTGCCCCAAAGTTTTCATTAAAAAATGAAAAGGGTGAAATTATATCGCTGGATGACTTTGCTGGAAAACAGTATGTTGTTCTGTACTTTTACCCTAAAGACTCTACACCTGGATGTACTACAGAGGCTTGTGAATTCAGAGACGCAAATGCTGATTTTTCGGATTTAAATGCAGTTATTCTGGGAGTAAGTGCAGATGATGAGAAGGCGCACACTAAGTTTATAGAGAAGCATGGACTTCCGTTTTCATTATTAATAGATGATACTCATGAAATTTCTGAGGCTTACGGTGTTTGGAAATTGAAGAAAAACTTCGGAAAAGAATATATGGGCATCGAACGAACAACCTTTTTAATAGATCCAACCGGAACTGTTGTGAAGGAATGGAGAAAAGTTAAAGTAAAAGATCATGTAGAAGAAGTGTTACATACATTAAAATCCTTAATAAAAGATGGTGAATGATTGATGAAAGTACTTTTTTCTTTTTTACCAAAGGAAGAGCAACAGTTAAAGTTAACCAATCAGTTTCCACAAATAGATTTTATCTTTCAAAAGGGATTAAATGAAAAAGAGTTAGAAACTGCCGATATTGTTGTCACATATGGAGAAGACCTTAAAGCCTTCCATATAAACAGTGCAAAAGAGCTGAAGTGGATTATGGTTGCCTCTGCAGGCTTAGAAAAGATGCCTTTAAAGGAAATAGCAGACCGCAATATTTTACTCACAAATGTTAGAGGGATCCATAAAACTCCGATGGCTGAATCCGTTTTAGCTCATATACTTTCTATAAAGAAATCGTTGCCAGTAGTCGCAGAAAATCAACGCAATGCAAATTGGTCAAAAAGAGTTCCTTCTTCGGAGCTTTTAGGCTCGACTGCCTTAATATTAGGGCCAGGAGCAATAGGTGAAGAAGTGGGAAGATTATTGCAGGCCTTTGGGGTTAGGACAATCGGTTGTAATCGAAGTGGAAATACTGCTTCCTACATGGACGAGATGATATCTTTTGGGTCTTTAAAAGAAGTGCTACCTCAAGCAGATATAGTAGTATCTATTCTGCCAAGTACGGAGGAAACAAGAGGGCTGCTGACATATAAGCATTTTCAGTCTATGAAAGAGAGTGCTATTTTTATGAATTACGGACGCGGAGATTTAGTGAAAGAACTGGACCTATTAAAAGCACTAGAAGACAAATGCATTGCTTACGCAGTGTTAGATGTGTTCGAGCAGGAACCGTTAGAAAGTGACCATCCTTTTTGGCGTATGCCAAATGTGATTGTTTCCCCACACATTTCTAGTCATTCCTCACAATACGTAGTGAGAGCGCTTGAAATTTTCTCTAGAAATTTAGTGGCGTTTCTAAAACAAGAGAATGATATTGAGAATGTAATAGATGCTACACGAGGATACTAAAAATGTATAATACTATGTTAATAGCCGAAAAATTTGACATTAAGGACAGTTCCTCTTTATAATAATTATAAACTTATCATTTAATAATGATTATAAAGAGAGGTGCATAGCGATGACGGAAGTACATTTAAGAGACGCTTTAGATACATTGAAATCAACCGGTGTACGTATAACGCCTCAACGCCATGCGATTCTGGAATTTATTATTCAATCTATGTCCCATCCCACCGCGGACGATATATATAAAGCGCTTGAAAGTAAATTTCCTAGCATGAGCGTTGCCACAGTCTATAACAACTTACGTGTGTTTAGAGAAGCTGGCCTAGTAAAGGAATTAACATATGGTGATAATTCAAGCCGTTTTGATTTTATCACAAATGATCACTACCATATGATTTGTAACTCTTGTGGTAAAATAGTTGACTTCCATTATCCAGGATTAGATGAAGTAGAGCATCTTGCCTCTCACTTGACCGGATATGATGTTAGCTCTCACCGAATGGAGATCTACGGTACGTGTCCTACCTGTAAAGAACAAGCAACTAAAGTCCAATAAGAAAAACCGAGCGTTTATTCGCTCGGTTTTTCTTATGGTTAAATTTTAAATTGATAAATTAATTCTTCTAATTCTACTGCTTTTTGGGTTAGGTCCTGTGCTACACTGTTAATCTCCTGCATGGTTGCTGTCTGTTCCTCGACAGCCGCTGAAATCATTGTAGTTTGCGAAGAAGCTTCAATAGTTTGATTTACAATTTCAGCTACAGATGCAGCTACTTCTTCTGCGCTAGCAGCAATTTCCTCCGAGGTTGCTGAAATATCTTCAATCTGATAGGAAACTTGCTCAATTGAGGATGCAATGGATTGGAAAGAGATATTCGCTTCATTTATTACCTTTACACCTTCTTCTGTATTATGAAGACCTATTAGAACAGACTCTTCAACATTTCTTGTGTCCTTTTGAATTTCTGTAATAAGGGCTACTATCTGATTTGCTGAATACTTGGATTCCTCCGCTAGCTTCCTTACTTCATCGGCGACTACCGCAAATCCTTTCCCGTGTTCTCCTGCTCGAGCAGCTTCAATAGCTGCATTTAAGGCTAGTAAGTTTGTTTGTTCAGAAATCCCAGTAATAACCTTAGTAATATTCTCAATTTCAATAGACTTAACACTTAATTTTTTTATTAACTGATTTGTTTCGCTAGAGGAGTTATAAATTTGATTCATTTGTCCTTTTGCTGTTTTTAAAACTTCTTCACCTTTGCTAGCAAACTCTAAGGTGTTGGTTGCATTGCTCTGTAAAACCTGTGTAGCTTCAGCAATACGCTGAACTCCTGCAGCAGTTTCATCCATTGCAGTAGCACTATCTTTTGCTGATATAGATGCAATGTGGGCACCTTCAGATGTCATTTCCACTCGCTTTGCTACATCGGTAGATGCAGCGGTAACTTCTTCTGTGCTAGCTGAAAGTTCCTCGGAAACACTAGACAAATGGTTTGCATTTTCATGTAAGCTAATAATTAGATCTTTTAGATTTGCTTTCATTTTATTAAAGGACCTAGCTACATCGCCTATTTCATCCTTTACTTGATTGTTAATATCAGATGCTGTTAAGTCACCATTTGATATAATTTCAGTTGTAACTACTAGGTGTTTTAGACGGTTAGTAATAGATCTTTTTATAAATAAGGAAATACCTATTGTAAGCAAGATACTTACGACCAGTATAGCTAGTCCTATTCGAATTGTATTTTTAACGATTTCCTTAGTTTCAGCAGTAATAATCTTTAATTGATCTTTTTGATATTCATTGATTTCGAGAGCTACAGCTAATATACCCTCATTTGCAAGATGTGCTTCATTATTAACCACCTGCAATGCTCTATCCTTATTACCGGAATTTAAATTGGTCAAAACTTCATCGGCAGCATCATTAAATGCATCATTATGTTTATTAATCTCACTTAAATAGGTTTTCATAGTTTCAGATGAGGCGAGCTTATCTAATTTTAGAATAGCCTCATCAAGCAAATCTTGGTGTAGAATTAGTGCTTCTTTTGTTTGCTCAGTGTTATTTAAAATCATACTCCTTAAGTAAAGACCTTGCATACCAAGTTCTATTTGAATCTCATCTGATAAAATTTGTTGCTGAACACGGTTGTCCAATGCGTAATCAAACTTATCCTCTATAGTTAGCAATTGGAGAAGAGTGACTACTACTGAGATAAGTAGTAAAGAGAAAATAGACAGTAATGAAAAATTCAATTTCTTTCTGATAGACATATTGTTGCACTCCCTTCTTTATAACTTAAGTCTAAAGTAGGTGTGATTGTAGGTCAAATGAAATATTATTGTCTTTTTTTGATAAAAAATATTGAAGTTGCCTTTTGGATAATTTGCGTAATGCTATGTATGCTCAGAGGATATTTACTCTCATAGTAGCTTGACATGGGGAATTTAAACCTTAAGTTATCTTACTTTATAGGAACTATGTTAATATAAAAAAGCACTTTGCCTAAAAGCAAAGTGCAGAAATTTATTTCTTTCTATTGTAGCTAACATCAAATTCTTCGCCTTCAAGAGTAGGATCTAATGTAAGTGGTTCTTTACAATACATACACATATCTACTCTACCTAAAACTTTCGTATGTTTTCCGCAATTGGGGCAGACTACTTGAACGGCTCTAGTAGATAGTAAACCTATCCAGCCATAAACAACTGTACTTCCTATAATAGAAAGTAACCCAAGTGTCATGAAAATAGTTACTAGGATTGGGTTTTCTCTGAAAAATATAGCGCCGTACATAATGATAAAGCCAAAGAAAATTAAGCCAAGCGCAAAGGAACGGATTCGATTTATTTTGTTTTTATAGGGTTTCATATTTTTACCTCCTAATTGTACATACACTATAACATATTTTTATATAAAGGAATGTCCTAAAAGTTTAAAGAGGAAATATCAAATAATTGTCGAAGAATAATACATAAGTTTAAAAAGGAGGCTTTCACATTGGAAGCATTGTTAAGACCTATTTATCAAGAAAGAGCAAGTGATTCAAATACTTTAGGCATCATATTGATAGAAAAAATAGAAGAGGTCAGTCCAATTACGGATACCTTTGACTCTATACTATTTATAATAACAAAAGATTCCTCTAATCCTGTTTTTACAAAGCATTATACGTATAGCGACAAAAAAGCTGCCCTGCATATAATTACAGAAAAACAAATACGAAAATGGTTTATAGTTGGAGCCAACCCTAAGCTAGTAGATTGGATGATCAACGGCCGAGTTGTTTTTGATAGAAATGAATATGTAGAAAACCTAAAAAGGGAACTACAAGAGTTTCCGATAAATGGTCGGAACGTAAGGATGGGAATTGAATTTGCTAAGTTAAGTAGAAGTTATATGCAAGCAAAGGTGTTCTTTGAGCAACTAAATTATCTAGATGCTTATACTCATATTGTAAACTCACTTCATCATTTAGCGAGATTAGCTATTATTGAAAAGGGAATGCACCCAGAGGTTATGGTGTGGAAGCAAGTAAAGCAATTAGATCCTTCTATATATAAATTGTACGATGAGCTAGTATCAAGTCGAGAAACATTAGAGAAGAGATTAGAACTATTATTTTTAGCTAGCGATTTTCTAATTCATTCTAGAACAAAGGATGGGGCACGTCATATAGTAGAAGTACTTTCTACTAAAGAGTATTGGACCATTCAAGAGATTCATGAACAAGAGGAATTGAAAAACTATTCTGTAGACCTAGAAGTATTTATAGAATTCTTAGTGGACAAAGGGTTAATTATAGTCGAAAAACAACCGACGAAAAGTAGCCATATCGAGCATAGATACTACAAAGTTAAAGGGTGAAAATGAGTCAACAAAAAACGTTTTAAAAAAATACTCGTTTTTTGTTGACATATGTATTAATTGTGCGGTATTATAATAAGCGTCGTCAAAAACGAATTAAAAAACAGCAGAAACTTAATAAAAAATGTTTTTTAAAAAACTTCTTGACTAGCCGGTTGAATGGTGATAAATTAGAGAAGTCGCAAAAAACGACAACGCAAAAATGAACATTGAAAACTGAACATGCAAAACGTTAAGACATACAGCATCAACAAGTTTCGGCTTGATTGACGCAAAACAATTTTTGACATCATTTAATGATGATGCCAGCGAAACAAAATGAGCTTTTAAACTAGTTCTATTTAGAGGGTTTCGAGACACGAGCAGTGCTAGGAAACGAAGGAGTGAGTGAGGGAGCGTACTAACGTACGTGACCGATTGAACGACTGAAGTTGACGACGCAATGCGACGTGTATCGGAAGCCGACTATTATGGAGAGTTTGATCCTGGCTCAGGACGAACGCTGGCGGCGTGCCTAATACATGCAAGTCGAGCGGATGATGAAGAAGCTTGCTTCTTCTGATTTAGCGGCGGACGGGTGAGTAACACGTGG
>NZ_JAMAWN010000029.1:0-38082 GCF_023713305.1 Psychrobacillus sp. MER TA 171
GTATGGCATACGCGAGAACCGAACGACTGCGGCTGACGAAGAAATCTGCCGCCCATCTGGTTTCGCAGCCGCCGATGGTAGTTGGAGGGTCGCCCCTGCAAGAGTAGGACGTCGCTGGGCACCAAAGGAAGTCGTTACCGAGTAATCGGTGGCGGCTTTTTTGTTTTGTCTTTTACAGGAAAAAGCGAAGAGACAAAGGGTTCGAGGGAGCAAGGAAGAATGTTATAATAAGAATCAATACAAAAAGGTCAACCAATTTGGGCTGACCTTTAAATACGAACGGCTTAGACTAGTTGTGCCAATGAATTTGTGGGTAAATGGGAAAATATTTTTGTTAGGAGGTATCTCATGGAACTCATTAATATTGTTGTCGGATTTATAGTATGTATTTGTATTGGGTCTGTATTGAATATACTACTTAAAACAACTCAAAAAAGAGATTGGCTAATTACATTCTTAATAAGTTTAGTATTATCAATAGCAATAGTGCCTTTGTTAGGTTAACGATTACGGCTATTTTATGGAACTAACACCGTAATTTTTAGCCAAAAAAATTCACTTAAAACCCACTAGGAAAAGTAGAGAGGCAGAAGTTATTTGTTTCGTGCATTTTCAAATCGACTTTTATCTTTAACATAGCCTTAAAACAAAAATCAATCTCCCGCTAAGTAAGTGTGAAAAAACATAAAAGAGACATGGGAATAGTCCATGTCATCTTGTCTGCAACTCATTATGTTAAGAATTAACTTTCAGTAGTTTTGTTACAGCTCGCAGGTGGACCAATAAATGTGGAAGGGACTACTGGTGCAATTGCTTTTTCCCAAAGAGTTTCATCTAAACAATACGTCTGGGCCATAACATTTGCTGGAGTCAACTTCAGGATATCTGATCCGAGTATTACTTCGGGTGTTGGTGCATTAAAAATGGCTAGTAGATGTGTATGTTTCTCTGTAGCTACTTCATAATGCCACCATCCTTGAGGTACATTTGCTACTTGGCCAGGTGAAAGCGGAAAATGTTGCATTTGCTTGGTAAAAGGATTCAATAATGAGACGGTTAATGCACCAGAAATACAATAGACAAGCTCGGCAGCATTTTGGTGGTAATGGGGCTCAATCACATTGTTTGGACTAAGAAAAATATCAAGTAAAGATACATTGTCTAGTGTGTTTAATTGCTGAATCCCTAAAACATTAATAAAGTTTTGGCTATCTTTTTTAAACAAGGTACTTGTGTTCACATCAAAAGTGAATTGAGCGGATGGGGAGGTGTAGTCAAACGGGAAAACCATAGAGCAACTCCTTTCTATATCGTCATTGCTATACATTCTCCGCATAATATGTGTGAATCCAATTTGTTGTGCAGTAGGAGCTATATTCATACAATAAAATAATTTCCCGGAAAATAAATATTTAATAAAGTTCTGCCCTTTCTGGCCAAAAATAGGTTCAAATCATCTATCCTTATTTCATATCTTATTTCATGTATAATAGAAAGATAATAAAGTTTGGTGAGGTATAAGAAATGCATGAAAAACGACCTTTAGTAGAAGCGCTTGAAAAATTTCATAGTCAAAAGAATATCTCCTTTCATGTACCAGGACATAAACATGGGGTGTTATCCAATCTTCCTGAGGTTATTAAAGAGGCCTTATCCTATGACCTTACAGAACTTAAAGGCTTAGATGACTTACATCATCCAGAAGAAGCTATTAAAGAAGCGGAAGAATTGTTAGCGTCTACATACGGGGCAAAAAAAAGTTATTTTCTTGTCAATGGAACGACTGTTGGTAATTTAGCTATGCTATATGCAACATGCCAGTATGGAGAACAGTTAATAGTCCAGAGGAATGCTCATAAGTCAATTTTTCATGCAATTGAGCTAGTAGGTGTTGAACCTATTTTTGTTACACCAGAATGGGATTCTCGTACAAAAACAACAACGTTTGTTTCTGCCAACACCATTAAAAGCGCAATAGAAGAGTTTCCTTTAGTAAAAGGTGTTCTACTCACTTACCCAACTTACTATGGAATGGCTTCTAATGAGATAAAAGAGATTATCGATTATTGCCATACAAAAGGTATCCCAGTCCTAGTAGACGAAGCACATGGAGCACATTTTAAGGCAAACAGCGGTTTTCCATTATCTGCTCTTGATTTCGGTGCAGATATAGTAGTACAATCTGCACACAAAACATTACCATCTATGACAATGGGTTCTTACTTACATATGAATTCTTCTATTATAAAAGCTTCTCAAGTAAACAAGTATTTAAGGATGCTTCAATCAAGCAGTCCTTCTTATTTATTAATGGCATCCTTAGATGATGCAAGAAGCTATGTACAAAGATACAATGAAATGGATTTCAAACAATTAATATATAAAAGAGATTTGTTCATTCAGGCACTCCAAACGATTAAGCTAGTGGAAGTAATAGAAGTTAATGATCCACTGAAATTACTAATACGTGTTGGGAGCTATTCGGGTTTTCAAGTTCAACAGGCTTTAGAAGCACAACATGTATATGCGGAGCTTGCGGATACTTATCAGGTTTTAATAATTCTTCCTTTACTAAAAAAGGACCAAGACTACCCTTTTGCAGAGGTAAGAAAACGAATTAAAATGGCCGTAGATGAGCTTAAAAAAGAAACACCGATAATTCCTAAAGATATAAGAAATAACTCGTTTAAATCTGTTTCGACGATTGACATGAGTATGAGCCTCTTAAATGAGAAAAAAGGCGAGTGGGTTCCCTATGTTCGCTCCATAGGAAGAATAGCAAAAGGAATACTCATTCCGTATCCACCGGGAGTACCATTATTCATTCCAGGAGAAAAGATTACGATTTCTATGTTAACTGAACTGGAGGAATGGATTGATAAAGGAGCTACCTTCCAGGGAGATCATAGACTTGATGAAAAGCTAATTTATGTTGTGGAGGATTAATAGTGCAAAAAAAAGGGTATTTTATAACAAGCGAGGGTCCAGAAGGTGCAGGCAAGACAACTGTCATGCAATTACTTGGAAAAAGATTAATGGAAGAGGGCTTTGAGGTCGTGATGACAAGAGAGCCTGGAGGCATTAATATCTCGGAAAAAATAAGAGGAATAATCTTAGATAACGAGCATACAATGATGGATAGCCGTACGGAGGCATTATTATATGCCGCAGCAAGGAGACAGCATTTAGTTGAAAAAGTTTTGCCTGCTCTAGAGGCTGGTAAAATTGTTATTTGTGATCGTTTTATTGATAGTTCGCTTGCATATCAAGGACATGCAAGAGGAATAGGGGTAGAAGAAATATTAGCAATCAATCAATTTGCAATTGGACAGACTATGCCCGACCGTACGATTCTTTTTGATATAGAACCAAGTCTGGGGTTAGAAAGAATTAATGCACATAGCAGTAGAGAAAAAAATAGGCTAGATGTAGAGAGTCTTCAATTTCATGAAAAGGTTAGAGAAGGCTACCTTAACTTAGTAAAACAATATCCAGACAGAATTAAAGTAATCGATGCTTCTCAAAAGCTCGAAGAAGTATTAGAAGCTACCTATAAAGTAGTAAAAATGGAATTAGAAATTTTTAGGTAATTAATGCTATAATAAAATAAACAGAATAGAAAAGTGGGAGTGAGTAGCGATGAAATTAATAGTAGCCGTAGTGCAGGACCAAGATAGTAATAGATTGTCAAATGCGTTAACGAAAGCAAAGTTTCGTGCAACAAAACTTGCTAGTACAGGTGGGTTTTTAAGATCTGGAAATACTACGTTTCTGATCGGTACAGATGACTCCTTAGTATCTTCTGCGTTAGAATTAATAAGAGACAATTGTAGAGCACGTGAACAGATGGTAGCCCCAGTTTCACCTATGGGAGGAAATGCTGATTCTTACATTCCGTACCCAGTGGAAGTAGAGGTAGGAGGAGCTACAGTATTTGTTCTTCCAATTGAACAATTCCATCATTTTTAATAATGAAGGAAAGGATCGAAAAATTTGAAGATAAATCAAGATGTACGAGTAGGGATAGATAAGATACGCAAGGATACTATGCAAAATAATATTCAATCTGCAAAGTTTGGCCAAATGATTACAAAGCAGGATCAGCGGATGCAAACCGAAGCCTTAACGAAACTGTTAGGAGATATTACGACAGCAGGAGATCGTTTAGCAAGGTCTAGAAATCTACGTGATATGGCTAAGTTTAAAATGCTAATTAAAAAGTTTCTAGAGGAAGCTGTAGATTTTGGAATGGGATTAAAGCAATCTCATACATGGAATCGATTTGGTGAAGGAAGAAAATTAAAAATCGTAGAGACTATAGATGAAAAATTGGTAGAGCTAGCAGAAGAAATTCTGAGCCAAGAAAAAAGCTCTATAGAATTACTAGATAAAATAGGCGAAATTAAAGGATTACTTATTAATCTATATACGTAATGTTCCCGTGTTATCGCACCGTGCGAGACACGGGATTTTTTAGAGAGGTGGAACCACTATGAGCATGGAAGAAGAATGGTCCATTCAAGGAATAGAAAAAATACAACCTACTGCTATTAAACAAATCCAATCTATAGTAGCCAAAAATCGTATTGGACATGCCTACATTATTGAAGGTGCCAATGGTACAGGTAAAACGAAAGTTATGCAATTTTTTGTACAGCTTATGTTTTGCGAAAATTCGACAGAAAATGTTCCATGTGAAACATGTCGAAACTGTAAAAGATTAAAATCATCTAATCATTTGAACATTACTCAACTGGAACCAGATGGTCAAAATATAAAAAGAAATCAAATAGATGAATTAATACATGAGATGAGCAAAACCTCTATTGAAAGAGGAAGAAAGGTTTATGTAATACATGAAGCAGATCGATTGAACACAAGCTCCTCTAATACATTACTTAAATTTTTAGAGGAGCCTCAGAGCGAAATTACTGCCATTCTATTGACCGATAAGATGCATGCCTTATTACCAACAATACGGTCCAGATGTCAGCATATAGGCTTAGCCACCATGCCACAGGGAGTATTAAAAAAGAAGTTAATGGAAGAGGGAATTACTGATTCAATGGCTTCTACAGTTAGTAGAATGACGAATCAAGTAGAAGAAGCTCTAATTTTAGCGAAAGACGAGCAATTTGGACTTGCAAGGAAATCAGTGATAAAATTGGTGGAAGCAAGTGAAAAAAGTGTTCAGGATGCGCTTATGTGCATACATGAAGATTTTGGTCCCTTGCTAAAAGAAAAGGAAAGTGCAGAACAAGTATTAGATTTACTACTATTTGCTTATCGTGATATAGTAGCTATAAAAGCAACTCCACTCGCAGTTTGTACCTATCCAGATATGATTTCATTCTGGAAACAGATAGCATTACAAAAGACGTATGAGCAATTGTCTAAACAGTTAGAATTGATTTTAGATGCAAAGCAAAATTTGCATAGAAATATGAACCGGACACTGATGATGGAGCAGCTGATGCTTAACCTGCAGGAGGGGTATAGTTTTGTATAATGTTGTAGGAGTCCGCTTTAAGAAAGCGGGTAAAATATATTATTTTGATCCAGTAGACTACGCTTTAGAGAAAGATGACTATGTAATTGTTGAAACTGCTCGTGGCGTAGAATATGGGAAAGTCGTCGTACCTATTAAACAAGTAGGAGAAAACGATGTCGTTTTACCGTTGAAGCAAGTAGTCCGTCCTTCTACTGAGAAGGACAAAATCCAAGTGGAAGAAAATCGTTTAGAATCGGCCCAGGCATTAGCATTGGGAACCGAAAAAATATTACAAAGAGAATTAGAGATGAAGCTTGTAGACGTTGAATATACATTCGACCGAAACAAAATTATCTTCTATTTCACGGCGGAGGGTCGAGTAGACTTTCGTGACTTAGTAAAGGATCTTGCTTCTGTATTTAGAACTCGTATTGAACTCAGACAAATAGGGGTGCGAGATGAGGCAAAAATGCTTGGTGGTATTGGTCCTTGTGGAAGAATGCTTTGCTGTTCAACCTTTTTAGGTGATTTTGAGCCAGTATCTATTAAGATGGCAAAAGATCAAAACCTATCATTGAATCCTTCTAAGATTTCCGGATTGTGCGGACGTCTAATGTGCTGCTTAAAGTATGAAAATGACGAATATGAGGCTGCAAGAGAGCAAATGCCTGACATTGGTGATAAAATTGAGACACCAGATGGATTCGGAAAAGTGGTCAGCATGAATATTTTAGAGAGAATTTTACGTATTGAGTTAAGTGATCCACTTCGTATATTAGACTATACGTTAGATGAGGTTGTAAACTATGCTAAAAATCCAGTATAATGGACGGGGCAATGAGGTGAATAGGTGATGGACCGTAATTTTTTTGATACAATTATAGAATTTGAAAAACAGTTAGAGTCCACGCAGCTCCAATTTCGCGCTTTGAAAGAATTTGTAGCGATTATGATAGAAGAACGTCAAGCGTTACAAGAAGAGAACAATCATTTAAGACAAAGACTTGATGAAATACATGGAAAAGAAGTAATGGACGAAAAGATACGAGAAAAACGATTAAACAAGGCAGATATAGGTGAAGGCTATGATAACCTAGCAAGGCTTTATCAGGAAGGTTACCATGTATGTCATGTTCATTTCGGAAGCGCTCGGAAGGAAGAAGATTGTTTATTTTGCTTATCTTTTTTAAATAAACAAAATGTCTAATCAATTGACTGATGCCACTCCATAGGTGGGTGTCAGTCTTTTGTTTTATGGAGGTTTAAGTTATGGAGCAATGGCTAAAGGATGATGAAAGGCTAGACTATTTATTGGCAGAGGATTTAAGAATTATACAAAGCCCTTCTGTTTTCTCCTTTTCCTTAGATGCAGTTTTATTAGCAAGATTTACATATGTCCCTTTTAAAAGAGGAAAAATGGTAGATCTATGTACGGGAAATGGAGCTATTCCTCTTTTCCTAAGTGCACGATCACAAGCTGAAATAGTGGGGATTGAATTGCAGGAAAGGTTAGCTGATATGGCAACGAGAAGTGTCGAGTATAACAAGCTAACAGAACAAATTCATATTATGCAAGATAATGTTATAGGTATAGCAAGTAAAATTGGAACTGAAAAATATGATGTGGTAACCTGTAATCCTCCTTATTTTCCAGCACATGAAGCAAGTGACAAAAATCTCAAGGAACATCTAGCTATTGCAAGGCATGAGATACATCTTACCTTGGAAGAAGCGGTGCAATCAGCGAGTGAGCTACTCAAACAGGGAGGGAAAGCGGCATTTGTGCATCGCCCTGGTAGGTTGTTAGATATTGTCACCTCTATGCGAGCCAACCGACTAGAGCCAAAACGTATTCGGTTTGTTTATCCCAAAAAAGGTAAGGAAGCTAATACATTATTGATCGAGGCTATTAAGGATGGAAAACCAGATTTGAAAATTTTACCTCCTCTTTATGTGTACGGAGAAGATGGACAATACACAGATGAGGTTAAAGAGATGCTGTATGGAGACAAATAAAGAGCATACTTTTTATGTATTACAATGTAATGACGGCTCCTACTATGCTGGTTATACAAATGATTTGTTTAAGCGTATCAAGGTTCATAATGAAGGAAAAGGAGCAAAGTACACGAGGGCAAGACTCCCAGTTAAGTGTATTTATAAGGAAATTTTTGAGTCAAAACAAGAGGCAATGCAGGCAGAATATGCTTTTAAGCAACTTACAAGAAAACAAAAAATAGCTCATATGAGAGGTGAGTCAGCCAATGAATTCACAAAAATCAACAGAACATGAAAACAGTAGTTGTTTGTATTTAGTAGCTACCCCAATAGGTAACCTAGAGGATATGACAATGCGTGCTATCCGTATTTTGAAGGAAGTCGACTATATAGCAGCAGAAGATACTAGGAATACGAAGAAGTTATGTAACTATTTTGAGATATCTACTCCCTTAACAAGCTATCATGACCATAACCAGCTAGCTGGTGGAGAGAAAATATTAGAAATATTGAGGGATGGGAAACAAGTTGCATTGGTAAGTGATGCTGGTCTACCGTGCATCTCAGATCCAGGAGCGGATATTGCTGCAAAAGCAATAGCAGAAGGATTTGCAGTGGTACCCGTTCCAGGAGCAAATGCTGCTATAAGTGCTCTAATAGCCTCAGGAATGATTACGCAACCGTTCTTTTTTTACGGATTCCTTAGCAGAAATAAGAAGGAAAGAAAAGCGGAAATTACAACACTAGAAAAGAGACAAGAAACAATTCTATTATATGAGTCTCCTCACCGTCTGAAGGAATCTTTGAAAGATATGCAAGCAATTATGGATGGAACACGTCAAATTGTATTAGCGAGAGAGCTTACAAAGAAATTTGAGGAATTTTTAAGAGGTACAATAGACGAAGCGGTCGAATGGGCAGAAACAAATGAAATTCGTGGTGAATTTTGTATAGTGCTTGCTGGCAATGAAGCTAAAGAAGAAATAGAAGAAGCTTGGTGGAAAGATTTAAGCATTGAAGAACATGTCGAGCATTTAATACAGGAAAAGCAACTGAAATCAAAGGATGCGATTAAAGAAGTTTCCATTCAACGAGGGTTACCTAAAAGAGAGGTTTACCAAAGTTATCACGTAGAATAGCGAAATTTCCCTAGCTATGAAATCGATTGAGTAGGGGATCGATTCTTATATAACCTCATGGCATATTTTAAAGTTCAAAGGTTAAAAAAAAACATCCGTCTGCACGGATGTTTTTTAGTTCTTATTTTAAGCTGCTTTGAATTTCTTTAATTAATTGTTCTGCACCTTCTGGGCTTAAAATTAATTTGCCCCCAACAAGACGAAGATTTTCATCTGATACTTCACCAGTAACTGCACAAGTCATGTTTGGCATATATTTTTTTAAGATGATTTTATCATCGTCAACATATATTTCAAGCGCATCTTTTTCTGCTATACCTAGTGTACGACGAAGTTCAATAGGAATAACAACGCGTCCTAACTCATCAACTTTACGAACTATACCTGTAGATTTCATTATTAAAGTTTCTCCTCTCAAGAGTGTATATTTTTCGCCAAAATTCGACATTAACCTCTTTTATGTACTTAATCATACCAAGTACTACCATATTGGTCAATAATTATTCTTCTGATTTTATTAGAATGGATGATAAAAATATGACTATGTTTACATAATATACCTAATAAAAATAATTATTATATCATTCTTAGGAATAATCTTGCTATTAATGGAAATAATGTAAGTCATAAAGAAAATTCGACAAAATTGCTTCAGAGGTATAGATTGAAACAACTACCCCATTTCGATAGAATAAAGTATATAGAAGATTCAGCATTGGAGGCAATTAGCATTGAGCGCACAAGATAAAACATTTTATATTACGACCCCTATTTACTATCCAAGTGGTAAATTCCATATTGGAACAGCTTATACAACGGTAGCTTCCGATGCAATGGCACGCTATAAACGATTAAGAGGCTATGACGTTCGCTTTTTAACTGGGATGGACGAGCATGGTCAAAAAATACAGGAAAAAGCGCAAGAAGCGGGGATGGAGCCACAAGCATATGTGGACGAAATTGCATTAGCTGCTAAGAAAACTTGGGCAACTATGGATATATCTTATGACGATTTTATACAAACAACAGAAAGCCGTCATACAGAAGCAGTAGAAAAAATCTTTCAAACCTTCCTAGACAAAGGAGATATATACAAAGGAGAATATGAGGGGTCCTACTGTACGCCATGTGAGTCCTTCTTCACAGAAACTCAATTGGATGAAGGAAATTGTCCGGATTGTGGTAGACCAGTTCACAAGGTAAAAGAAGAATCGTATTTCTTCAATATGAAGAAGTATGCGGGACGTTTATTGGAATACTATGAAAACAATGTAGAGTTTATAGAACCGGAATCCAGAAAAAATGAGATGATCAATAACTTCATCAAGCCAGGTCTAGAAGATTTATCTGTATCGAGAACTTCCTTTGACTGGGGAATTCGTGTTCCTGGAGATGCAAAGCATGTCATATATGTATGGGTAGATGCTTTAACAAACTATATAACGTCATTAGGCTATATGTCAGATGACGATACCCTTTTTAAAAGATATTGGCCAGCAGATGTACATGTGGTAGGGAAGGATATAGTTCGTTTCCATACGATTTATTGGCCGATTTTCTTAATGGCTTTAGATTTACCTCTTCCGAAAAAAGTGTTTGCACATGGATTTATCATGATGAAAGACGGTAAAATGTCAAAATCAAAAGGAAATGTTGTATATCCAGAGATGCTAGTGGAGCGTTATGGACTTGATGCGACACGTTATTTCCTACTTCGTGAGCTTCCATTTGGACAAGATGGTGTATTTTCACCGGAATCTTTTGTAGAACGCACGAATTTTGACCTTGCCAATGATCTTGGGAATCTTTTAAATAGAACAGTCTCGATGATCAACAAATACTTTGATGGTAATATTCCTGTTAACCAAGGAGAAGCGACAGAATTTGATGCAACTTTACATCAATTTGCTAAAGAAGCAATAGAAAAATATGAAGTCAATATGGAGAAAATGCAGTTTAGCCTTGTATTAGGAGATTTATGGTCTCTTGTGTCTCGTACAAACAAATATATTGATGAGACTCAGCCATGGGTTCTAGCAAAAGATGAAGCAAAAAAAGGGCAACTTGCTAGTGTTATGATTAACTTAGCGGAAAGTCTTCGTCAGATTGCTACCTTAATCCAACCATTTATGCCAAATAGCCCAAAAGAAATTATGGAGCAGTTAGGCTTAACTGACGCTCAGCTACAATGGGAGAAACTTGGTGATTTTAATGTCATCCCTGAGGGTACACAAGTTATTAGTACAGGAGTGCCAATTTTCCCTCGTTTAGACGTAGATATAGAAGTAGCTTTTATACGTGAGCAAATGCGCGGTTCTGTCAAAACTCTACAAGAAGAGGTGGAGGAAGAAGCAGAGGAAGAGCAAGAGCAAGAGCAAGAGCAATCAGAGGAAATTTCTATTGATGACTTCTTTAAAGTTGATTTAAGAGTAGCAACAGTATTGGAATGTGAAGCTATTCCTAAAGCAGACAAATTATTAAAATTACAATTAGACTTGGGGTATGAAAAACGTCAGGTTGTCTCAGGAATAGCAAAGCATTATAAACCAGAGGAGCTAGTAGGGAAAAAAGTAATTGTAGTAGCTAATTTGAAACCGGTAAAACTTCGTGGAGAACTTTCCCAAGGGATGATTTTAGCTGGTGAAAAAGATGGATACTTAACTCTAGCAACTGTTGATGAAAAACTAGAAAATGGTGCACAAGTAAAATAATAAGCCAATTAAAACTGTCGCGTGAGCGGCAGTTTTTTTATAAATAAAAAAGGCTATGTTAAAGGTTAGGGTTGATTTATAATGCAAAGAAATCTTAGAACAGAGAGTAGAATTGATTTTTCGCCACAGCCGGACGCTTCCTCGGGGTGAGCGATAAGCCATTACCCATCGCTTACGCGCGTGGTTGTGATCAAAGCTAAAAACTGTCACCAACCCCAATTTCATCAGAAAGTTCTATTGTTTATGTTTACAGTCACTATAAAAAAGAATGGTTAGTCAAAATCAACCAATAACTTTAACAAAGCTATAAAAAATTAAACGCCTATAACATAGGCGTTTAAATATGTTTCCTAAAATAGTATTGGCAGTATAACTTGTATATTAATGTTGAAACATACAGTGGGATGAGCAGGCAGACAAGCCTTCACAACAGTGTAATCCTATAGAACCTTTCCTGCTCTTCTCATTCACTGCTTCCAACATAGCGGAAATTAGAGACACTATACTCTAATTAATACATCTTAAAATTATTTGTCAATTACTAATAAGCAACGTTGTTTTTCAGTCATCATTCTTTTTTTCTGATGTCGGATCAATAAATTGGTCCACTTGTAAGGTCAGTTCTTCCACAAGTTCTTTGAGTAATTGCTTTTGCTCAGTGGATAATTTTCCTTTAACATCATTCAGATCTACGCCATTTTTACGTAGTGTGTCACTCACTATTAAATCAATGACCTTATTAGGAATTGCATTTGCTTTTTTGGGTATCTCGCTCACGTCTTTCACTCCTTCTCTAATATCATTCGTATTATTATATGCAACTATAATTTAAGAGGAGCGTGGAATCTTTTACGTTTTCAAACCCAACGAATAGTTCGTCTCAACCATAACCTTAATTAGAGGTTAACTAGAAAATATTTTAAAAGTGACTCGCTCCAACCCAATTTGAAGCGCACTTACTCAAACTAAATATTTCTAAATTGATTCGATATATTATAAAATATCTAACTTGGCTACTAAAGATACAAGAACTTGAAGCATAGCCTGGATGTTTACTGCTAGGTCTGTATCTGTAGTTGTAACTTTTACATTCTTGGATCCTTCAATAATTGTTTTTTGAACATTTTGTTGTTTAGTCTTTATAAACTGCTTCATATCTTGGGCAACAGCTCTAGCTTGATCTGTATCTCCTAAAGTAATGGTGATAACTGCAGCAATAGCTGCTTGAATTCCTAGTTGTAAGGACAATGCTGCTTGTGTGTCTGTTGTTTGGATGTCTACGCCTTCTGAATTCTTTACAACAATCCACTCGTATGATTGTTGCTTAGTAGATACTACTTGTGCTCCATTTTGCTGTACATCCGCATTATTATGATCATTGTCATCGCAATGATCTAATGCTTTCCATTTATTCATATTTTCACCTCTTTTCTTCTTTATAAAAAATTTAAAGAACGTCTAGTTTAACAACTAATGAAACTAAGACTTGAAGCATAGCCTGAATGTTCACGGCTAAATCTGTATCGGTAGTCACGATATTAACGTCTTTAGAGTTATAAATAATGATTTTTTGCTTATTGGATTGTTCATCATTAAACCTTTGGAATATATCTTGTGCAATAGCTTGACCCTGATTAGAATCACCAATTGCAATACTTACTACTAGAGCGATTGCAAGTTGTAGGCCAATTTGAAGCGACACGGATGCTTGAGTATCTGTTGTTTGAACAGTTACGTTACAGGAATCCTTAATCCAAATTAGTTCATCGGATTCTTGATCTACAGATACCAATTGATCGCCTTCCTCAACAACTGCTTCCTCACTAAAATCATTATCATGATGATCACTAGGTTCATGATCAGTATGACAATGATTGTTTTCTAAATAGCTATCTTTGGCATCAGTGTTGCTACATAGTTGGCAGTCTCTTACCGGTTGATAACTAGTGTCACTATATCGTTTACTTTGTGGTTGACTCATTCTAAAATCTCCTTTCCTATTTTCTAGCTTGGTTATAAGAAATGAATACTTTTAACCTCACTTCTGTATCATATGAACAAGATATTTATTGACATAGTTTGTTTGACTATTAAAAAGACTATGTTTTTTATGCTTAATTATTTTGTGAACGCATAATTGTTGTGATAATCTTGACGATTCGAGCAAACTAAATAATCTTGCCTATAGAAAAATAAGCAAGATTAATTAGATTTAAAGAAAATGGGTGAATAAATTTTTATTATCAACTAAACCGAGCAATTATTATCAAACATAGGTGGGTTAATTTCATAATACCTATTATGAAGTGAAGGGGGAGGCGGTGACTCTAGGGGTATGATTGAGACAGTTGAACCATCCCAAACGTACGCAAGTGACGGTTTACTTAACCCTGCGAAAAGCATATAAATGTCATTATTTTTATCAAATTGTTCAAGTTCTTACAAATTATTTATGAAAATGATTCAGGAAATTTGTTTTTTTACTGTAGGAAATTAATCAAAATATTTTAAAATGTGACTCATTTAATGTAATTGTAATAATATTGTGATGTATGTAAATTAAAAAGATTGTAAAATAAATATCAGATAGGAGAATGTATATGCTAATAGATACACATGTCCATTTAAACGCAGATCAATATGATGAAGACCTTCAGGAAGTAATTGATAGAGCCTTAGAGGCAAATGTTCAGAAGATGGTCGTAATTGGTTTTGATCGGAAAACAATTGAACGTGCAATGGAGTTAGCAGAAACATACCCGTTTATTTATGCCGTAATTGGATGGCATCCAGTGGATGCAATTGATTGTACGGAGGAAGATTTACAGTGGATCGAAGAGTTATCTGCACATGAGAAAGTAGTAGGTATTGGTGAAACAGGGCTAGACTATTATTGGGATAAGTCCCCTAAAGAAATTCAACAGACTATTTTCCGCAAGCAAATACGCTTAGCGCAAAAGGTTAACTTGCCAATCATTATACATAATCGAGAAGCAACGGAAGACGTGATTAGGATTCTTCAAGAGGAGGAGGCTCATCTAACAGGGGGAATTATGCATTGCTTTGGGGGAAGTGTAGAAACAGCAAAACAATGTATTGATATGAACTTTATGATTTCACTTGGTGGACCAGTAACCTTTAAAAATGCGAAGAAACCTAAAGAAGTCGCAACAGAGATTCCATTAGAGCATTTATTAATCGAAACAGATGCTCCTTATTTGGCTCCACATCCTCATAGAGGTAAAAGAAATGAACCTGCACTTGTTGCACTTGTTGCAGAAGAAATTGCTCGATTAAAGGGTATTTCAGTGGAGGAAGTAGCAGAAGCTACAACAAGCAATGCTATGCGTTTTTTTCACATAGATGACTAACAAATGACCCTTATTTTTGTATAGTAAACCACCTTGAGGTAAAAATTGGATAAAAACCTAAAGTGTTGACAAGCTTAAAAGTACTCTATATAATCACACGAGTGAACAAGGAGGCGTTTTTCATGCAAAATAATACCATGAAAAACCTGTTCTTTCATTCATTGAGGAGCAAGAAAACACTAGTAACGATTGCATCTTTACTATTGTTTTTTGCAGTGGTTTCGTTCGTATTATACGAAGGAACAAAGAAAACTGTTGCTATAACAGTTAACGGAGAACAACAAGAAATAACAACACATGCCAATACCGTTGGAGAACTACTAGAAGAAAATAATCTAGTGGTCTCTAACGATGATTTTTTACATCCCTCAGTGAACACTTCAATCAAAAATAATCTTAAGATTGAGTGGGAGCAGGCAAGACAAATAGAAATCACAGTAGACGGTAAAATTCAAACTGTCCAGACTACTGATGATGTAGTATCAGAAATACTAGCAAAGGCAAATGTTGCTTATACAGAACATGATGCGATTACCCCTGCTGCAGATGCAGAGGTGGGACCCGATAATCGAATTGCAATTGAAAAGGCATATGAAGTCACGCTTATAGATGGCAAGGAAGAACAAAAATTATGGTCCACTTCGACTACGGTCGCTGACTTTTTAAAAAAACATAACATTTCATTAAATGAATTGGACCGTGTAGAACAGAAAATGGATGAACTTATACTTCCTAATTCTGAAATACAAATAGTGAGAGTAGAAAAGGTCACCGATGTAGTTGAGGAAGAAACAAACTTTGCAGTAGTGACAAAGAAAGATGATTCTCTGCTTAAGGGAAAAGAAAAAGTCGTTGAAACAGGTGAAAAAGGTTCTGTTGCGCGCACTTATGAGGTAGTTAAAGAAAACGGGGTAGAAGTTTCCCGTAACATAGTGAGTGAAAAAGTTACTAAAGAGCCTAAAAAGAAAGTTGTAGCAGTTGGAACTAAAGTAATGACTGCAAGTGCAAATGTATCTCGTGGAACTAAAACCTCGGCTTCCCCATCCAAGGGAAGCGAGTTTTATGTCACAGCTACAGCGTATACAGCTAACTGTAATGGTTGTACAGGTGTGACAGCAACTGGTATTAATTTAAAGTCTAATCCAGAGGTAAAAGTGATCGCTGTAGATCCTAGTGTTATTCCTCTGGGGTCTAAGGTATGGGTCGAAGGCTACGGCTATGCGGTGGCTGGAGATACTGGTGGTGCTATAAAAGGAAAGAAAATAGACTTATTTATGGCTTCCAAATCGCAAGCCTATGATTTCGGGCGTAAAAAAGTTCGTGTAAAAGTTTTAAAATAATACAAAAGGTATGTAAAGCAGGCGTAGATACAGTTATCGGGTAAACTACGTACTCGCTTTATACGACATTGTATATCATTTTTCGTATAGCTTTCCCTCTCGTTGATAGGGAGAGCTTTTTTGCGTTATGATAGAGGCTAGTATAGAAGTGGAAAAGAGGTAAAACGCTTGCGAATAAATGAAATAGTCGTCGTAGAAGGAAAAGATGATACAACTGCTATAAAAAGAGCAGTTGAAGCTGATACTATAGAAACTAATGGTTCTGCCATATCAAAAGAAACACTTATCAAAATTCAGCACGCTCAAGATAAAAGAGGTGTCATTGTATTCACTGACCCAGATTACCCTGGCAGAAGAATTCGTGCCATTATAGAACAACAAATTCCTGGGGTGAAGCATGCTTTTTTATCAAAAGAAAAAACAATAGCGAAAAATGGTAAGGGACTAGGCATTGAACATGCTAAAGATGAAGATATTCGACAAGCTCTTAGTCATGTGTATACCCCTAAAACTGACATGGAAACTATCTTTCCTGCCATTCCACTAGAGGTGCTAATTGCAGGAAAGCTCATTGGACACCCGCATGCAAAAGACAGAAGGACTCGACTTGGAGAGATATTAAAAATAGGCTATACCAATGGAAAGCAGCTACAAAAGAGACTAACTATATTTCAAATAAATAAGGAACAGCTGGAAGCAGCGATTCTGCAACTCGATTTGGAGGACAATACGAAATGACACAAAAAGATATAGCAACTCCTATACGCACACAGGAAATACTAAAAAAATATGGTTTTTCTTTTAAAAAGAGCTTAGGACAAAATTTCTTAATAGACCCTAATATTCTTAGAAATATCGTTAGTCATGCCAATTTAACAAGTGAATCAGCCGCAATTGAAATTGGCCCGGGAATAGGAGCTTTAACAGAACATCTAGCAAGAGAAGCTGGAAAAGTAATCGCTTTTGAAATAGATCAGCGCTTGTTGCCTGTGTTAGCAGATACACTCTCACCATATAACAACGTAGAAATCATTCACAAGGATATTCTTGAAGCGAATATGGTAGAAGTATTTGAGGAAAAGTTAACTGATTATAAAGATGTCATGGTTGTAGCTAATTTGCCATACTATGTAACAACCCCAATTTTGCTGAAGCTATTAATGGATCGTTTGCCTATACGGGGGATGGTTGTGATGATGCAGAAGGAGGTGGCTGATAGAATTACTGCTTCACCGGGGACCAAGGCTTATGGGTCTTTGTCAATTGCAATTCAGTATTATATGAAAGCCGAAGTAGCTATGACTGTTCCTAGGGCTGTCTTTATGCCACCGCCAAACGTAGACTCTGCGGTAATTAAGCTAACTCGCCATGAAACTCCGCCAGTACAAGTGATAGATGAGGATTTCTTATTTAAAGTTTCAAGAGGTTCTTTTGTGCAACGAAGAAAAACGATAATAAATAACCTACAATCCTCCCTTCCTAATGGGAAGGAGAAGAAGGAACTAATCATTCAAGCACTGGAGAAGGTAGGCGTATCACCCACACGTAGAGGAGAAACGCTGAGTATTGAAGAGTTTGGAAGGCTAGCAGATGAGTTGTATCCAAATTTCCATTAAATTTACTTGTTACAATATTAGTAATGTTAATAAATAAAGTAGTAAAAACGATTAATAAAAACGTTGACAAGAGTATGTGTAAGTTGATAAAATGTTTTGTTTGACAAAAAAATGGATATGTGTTAGGATTGAGTCAGTGAGGTGTAAGCGGAATGCCAAAAACTTTAGCTGATATTAAAAAGTCATTAGATCATCATTTAGGGAAACGTTTGCAATTAAAAGCAAACGGAGGTCGTAAGAAAACAATTGAACGTGCAGGGGTGTTAAGAGAAACCTATCATGCAGTGTTCGTAATCGATTTGGATCAAGATGAAAATTCTTTTGAACGGGTATCTTATAGTTACGCAGACATTTTGACAGAAGCAGTAGAAATCACTATTTATGATGAAGCAAATAATTCAATTGTAGTAAAATGATTGTTTAGAACTTTTATTTTTACGTTTTTATATGGCAAAAACTCCTATCCCATTTGAATGAGTGGATAGGAGTTTTTTTCTTTTAAATGCACATACTAACGTTGCTAGTTGTTTTGAGGAGGATTCACCATATGGCTAGAAGAGGGATTATGTCTAAGGAATTAAAAGAAGAGATTGCCAAGGATCTTGGATTTTATGATGTAGTCAAAACAGAAGGCTGGGGTGGGATTAAATCCCGAGACGCAGGTAATATGGTAAAACGTGCAATTGAAATGGCTGAACAACAAATGAACAACCAAAGTAAATAAACAAGATTACCTAAGTTCGATATCCAAAATATAATACAACTAGCAAAGAAAAGGCGATTTATGCCTTTTCTTTTTTTATCACTTCTTCCATTCCATCATTCGTTTAATGGGGCACAGCCAATGCTTATACTTTTCTTATTGTTCTCATTTTTTTCAAAAAGGAAGGACTATGGTAAAATAGGGAACAGCATAAGTAGGAAAAGGAGCAGATGGGATGTACTATGTGAAAGCACCTGCTAAGATAAATTTAACACTTGATGTATTACATAAACGCCCTGATGGCTATCATGAGGTGGAAATGATTATGACCACTGTAGATTTAGCAGACCGCATCGGGCTAGAAATAAGAGAAGACGGAGCTATACATATTATTTCAGTCGATCGTTTTGTTCCAAATGATCATCGTAACCTTGCCTATCAAGCGGCAAAGATACTTAAAGAAATGTACAAGGTGAAGTCTGGCGTCTCTATTAAAATCGAAAAGAATATACCAGTTGCAGCAGGACTTGCAGGTGGCAGTAGTGACGCTGCGGCAACTTTAAAGGGGCTAAATGTTCTTTGGGGATTAAATCTCACTATAGACGAGCTAGCTCAAATAGGAACAAAAATAGGGTCAGACGTGGCATTTTGTGTATACGGTGGGACTGCATTGGCGACCGGGCGAGGAGAAAAAATACAAGAGCTTCCGGCACCGGCCAACTGTTGGGTGATATTAGCTAAGCCAACGTTAGGGGTATCTACTGCAGATGTATATGGAAATTTAAAAATTGATCAAATAATTCATCCGAAAACAACAGCAATGGTAAATGCTATTAAGGATAAGGATTATGATTTGATGTGCAACTCACTTGGGAATGTTTTAGAAGATGTAACATTAAAACTATACCCGGAAGTTGCCAACCTAAAAGAGCAAATGCAACGCTTCGGAGCTGATGCTGTATTAATGAGTGGTAGTGGTCCAACTGTTTTTGGACTTGTAAACCAAGAATCACGAGTACAGAGAATATATAACGGGCTTCGAGGTTTCTGTGATGAGGTATATGCCGTTAGGCTAATGGGAGATAGAGAACCACTTGCTTAAACACGTATAATTGTGGTAAGTTTTGTTTAAAATATTCGTGATTAGAGGTGGAAAATGATGAAATGGAAAAGAAGTGAACGGTTAGTGGACATGACTCAATATTTAATGGAGCATCCACATAAACTAATCCCTTTAACTTATTTTGCTGCTTTATATCAGTCTGCAAAATCTTCTATTAGTGAAGATTTAACGATAGTAAAAGAAACATTTGAAGAAAGAGGCAAAGGCATACTTGTGACTGTACCTGGTGCAACAGGGGGAGTTAAATTTATTCCTACTATGACAGACCAGGATGTTAAGAAAATCGCTCAGGAATTAATGGACCAACTTTCTAAAGCGGAACGTCTCTTACCTGGTGGTTATTTGTATATGACTGACCTTTTGGGTGAACCGATGCTAATGAATAAAATAGGGAAAGTATTTGCTTCTGCATTTGTCGATACAAAAATCGATGCTATTATGACAGTTGCAACAAAAGGTATTCCTATTGCTCATGCTATTGCAAGACACTTAAATGTTCCAGTAGTTGTAGTACGACGAGATAGTAAGGTAACAGAAGGACCTACTGTCAGCATAAATTATGTTTCTGGTTCAGCTAGAAGAATTCAAACAATGGTTCTTTCTAAAAGAAGTATGGAAAAAGGCCAGCGTGTGCTAATTACCGACGACTTTATGAAAGTTGGAGGAACCATCAATGGTATGAAAAGCTTACTTGAGGAGTTTAACTGTGAGCTTGCGGGCATAGCTGTCTTAGTGGAAGCTGAGCATACAGGGGAACAATTGGTTGAGAATTACTTGTCTTTATTAAAATTACATGAAGTAAATGAAAAAGACGGTACGATCGCTTTAACCGAGGGAAATTATTTCACGAGGGGTGGAAAAACAAATGAAAATAGTATCAACGAATAAGGCTCCAGCTGCAATAGGTCCATACGTCCAGGGTATGGTAGTTAACGGAATGTTTTACAGCTCAGGTCAAATACCATTAACGCCAACCGGAGAAGTAATTGATGGTTCTATTACGGAACAGACTGACCAAGTTTTCGCTAACTTAGAAGCAGTTCTAACTGAAGCTGGATCTTCTTTGTCCAAGGTAGTAAAAACTCTTGTCTTTTTAAAAGATATGAACGATTTTGTTGAATTCAATGCTGCCTATGAAAAACATTTTGGTGATCACAAGCCTGCTCGCTCAGCTGTAGAGGTTGCTCGTTTGCCTAAAGATGTAAAGGTAGAAATTGAAGTTATAGCAGTTATTTAAAGCTAAGGCACATGTTTTCTTCGGAAATTATGTGCTTTTTTAGATTTTCTTTAAATTTACTTTATTGTCACTCCCACAAGTATTTCATCGAACAATAATGATACAAGAATCTTAATTTAATACTCCAAATACGTTTTGTAAAATCCCCTCGTCTTTTATACTATTTTTTAATAATTTTTTAATGTATATAATATTAAAAATATTCCAAAACAAAGCAGGAATTTTTAAATTTTTGTGGAATAGTAAGTTAATATAGATATTTGCAACTAGGGGGAAGGAGAGATTATATGGAAGTGACAGATGTGAGGTTGCGTAAAGTATTAACCGATGGGCGTATGAGGGCAATCGCTTCTATAACACTAGACAACGAGTTTGTAGTCCATGACATTAGAGTTATCGAAGGAAATGCAGGGTTATTTGTGGCTATGCCAAGTAAGCGAACACCAGAAGGGGAATTTCGAGATATAGCTCATCCTATAAATGTAGGCACACGATCTAAAATTCAGGATGCTGTGCTATATGCCTATCATTTAAGTGATGATGTAATAGCGGAAGTGGAAGAAGCGACTATATAAGACTAGCTTCAGTTGTAGTTAGCGTTCTAAAAAAGGCTATTAGAATCTTATACTTTTACTTTACTAACAGACAACGATATAATATCCATAATAAAATACTTTGAATGTTTTCTAGGGTTCCGCAACTGTCAATGTTGGTCTGGACCGAGAGAAAACTCACAGCATTGCTGTGTCACGGAAGGATAAAAGCCTGGGAGAAACTGTTTAATAGTTTCTCTCAGGCTTTTTTTTGAGAAAAATAATAATTGGAGGTTTTTTAGAATGGATAAAGCATGGATTAAAGTGTTCATTGCTGCAGTATTTGAGGTTTTTTGGGTTATTGGATTAAAGCATGCAGACGATTTTTGGACTTGGGCTGGAACAGTTATTGCTATCTTTATCAGTTTCTATTTAATGATTATGGCTGGTCGAGAACTTCCCGTAGGTACGGTTTATGCTGTTTTCGTTGGTATAGGTACAGCAGGAACTGTTTTTTCTGAGATTCTATTCTTTGACGAACCATTTCAAGTAGAAAAAGTACTTTTAATCGTACTATTACTTGCAGGAGTAATTGGGTTGAAATTAATTACAAAGGAAAAAGTTCAGGAAAGGAATGAATCTTAATGGCTTGGATTTCATTAATTTTAGCAGGGGTTTGTGAAATGTTCGGAGTGGCGATGATAAGTAAATTGCATAAAGATCGTAATTGGCAAGCGGCAGTACTCTTAATACTCGGATTTGGAGCAAGTTTTCTTCTTTTGGCTTATTCCATGAAAACTCTTCCCATGGGAACAGCGTATGCTATTTGGACAGGTATTGGAGCCTCTGGAGGAGCGATATTAGGTATGGTTTTATATGGAGAATCTAAAGACCCAAAACGACTAATTTTTATAGGAATGATTTTAGGGTCCGCTGTTGGTCTAAAACTCGTATCATAAGATGATTGAGTGTGATGATAAATCTTTAGGCTAAAGGTGGAATAAACTATTTATAGATGCCGCCTCCCTTCGCAAAAAAATATAATTTCACTATAATTTATTTAGCAAATGAGTCAATTTTATAAATTATCATCATTCTGGAAAAGTTACTACAATAAAGCATAAATCAATTATTAAAAAGCAGATATATGTCATAGTCAATCTAATCATTAAGATTTGTTATATAAAGATAAAGTATGATTTAACAAAAAAATATATATATTACTTGTTTTGTCATGTATTTGTCAAGAGATAATTCCTTGAAAAAAACCCTCTTTTCCTATATAGTCAAAAGAGGAAATTAGCCCACTGGAGGGAATATCAAATGACAAATACCTATGCAGTTGTTTTGGCAGCTGGTAAAGGCACTCGTATGAAATCTAGTCTATATAAAGTATTACATCCTGTGTGTGGAAAGCCAATGGTAGAGCATGTTATTGATAACATGGATCAGGTAGGGGTAGAAAAGATTGTGACTATTGTTGGTCATGGTGCTGAAATTGTACAAAGTAAGCTTGGGAGCAGAAGCGAATATGCTTTACAATCAGAGCAACTAGGTACGGCACACGCTGTTTTACAAGCAGAAGAAGTTCTTTCTAACCTGAAGGGAACAACTATTGTTGTGTGTGGCGATACTCCTCTAATAACTGCAGAAACTATTAAGGAATTGCTTAAGCATCACAAAGAAACAAATGCAAAAGCTACTATATTGACTGCAATAGCTGAAGATCCAACTGGTTATGGAAGAATTATTCGTACCGAGCAAGGGAACGTTAAGTCTATAGTAGAAGACAAAGATGCAAATTCAGAAGAGAAGCTTGTCAAAGAGATTAACTCTGGTACTTACTGCTTTGACAACGAAGCATTATTTAAATCATTAAAATTAGTAAAAAATGAAAATACCCAAGGTGAGTATTATTTACCTGATGTTATTGGGATTTTACAACAAGATGGAGAAGTTATTTCTGCATATGCAGCGAAAGACTTTGATGAAACTCTTGGAATTAATGATCGTGTTGCACTATCGCAAGCAGAACAAATTATGCGTGCTAGAATAGCCCATCACCATATGCGTGAAGGCGTAACTATTATAGACCCTCAAAGTACATATATAAGCAGTGAAGCAACAATTGGCTCTGACACTGTTCTACAGCCAGGAGTTATCATTGAGGGTAAGACAATTATCGGAGAAAAATGTACAATTGGCCCAAATAGCCACATAGTCTCTAGTGTCATTGGTGATGAAACAACTATTCACTCTTCTGTAGTATTATCAAGTGAAATTGGTAACCATACCTCAGTAGGCCCATTCGCACACATACGACCAGACTCGGAATTGGGTGACCAAGTTAAGATTGGTAACTTTGTGGAAGTGAAAAAATCAGTAGTTGGCAATGGAAGTAAAATCTCTCACCTAAGCTATATGGGCGATGCATCTATAGGAACTAATGTGAATATTGGTTGCGGAGCTATTACGGTTAATTACGACGGTAAAAATAAATTTGTAACAACTATTGAAGACGATGCATTTGTTGGATGTAATTCTAATCTCATTGCACCTGTAACAATCGGTAAAAAGGGATATATAGCAGCAGGATCTACGATTACTAAGGATGTTCCAGGTGAAGCACTTGCTATTGGTCGTGCTCGACAAGAAAACAAAGAAGGCTACGTAAACAAACTCAATCTAAAATAACCAATTACTATTCAGGAGGATTATCATGACTCATCGATATGAAAATGCCAAACTAAAAATATTTACTCTTAATTCGAATAAGAAATTAGCAGAAGAAATTGCAAAAGAGGTTGGAGTTCCGCTAGGGAAAAGTACTGTAACAAGATTTAGCGATGGCGAAGTCCAAATTAATATCGAAGAGAGCATACGTGGATGTGATGTATTTATCGTTCAATCCACTTCAGGTCCTGTAAACGAAAATATAATGGAATTATTAATCATGTTAGATGCAGTTAAACGTGCTTCTGCTCGTACCGTAAGTGTTGTATTACCTTATTACGGATATGCTCGACAAGACAGAAAAGCTCGTGCTCGTGAACCGATCACAGCTAAGCTAGTAGCTAACCTGCTAACTTCTGCTGGAGCAACTCGCGCAATTGTTTTAGACTTGCATGCACCACAAATCCAAGGTTTCTTCGATATTCCAATCGATCATTTAGTAGCTGTGCCTATCTTATCTGACTACTTCTTAACGAAAAACCTAGATCCTTCTCAAATTGTTATTGTTTCACCTGACCATGGTGGAGTTACTCGTGCACGTAAAATGGCAGACCGTTTGAAAGCGCCAATTGCTATTATTGATAAACGACGTCCACGCCCTAATGTTGCAGAAGTAATGAACATAGTTGGTAATGTAGAAGGAAAAACGGCAATTTTAATCGACGATATTATTGATACTGCGGGAACTATATCGATTGCTGCTGCGGCCTTAATGGAAAGCGGTGCAAAAGAAGTGTATGCATGTTGTACACACCCAGTGCTATCGGGGCCAGCAATTGAACGTATAGATAACTCTGTTATTAAAGAATTGGTTATTACAAACTCTATTCAATTACCAGAAGATAAGCACTCACCAAAAATTAAAGAACTATCAGTTGCAAAATTATTAGGTGATGCAATTGTTCGTGTATTTGAAGAAAAATCTGTAAGTACTTTGTTTGATTAATCTCATAGATGTTTGAATCATCCTCCCGAAGGGTATCTTATCTTTAGTTACCAATTACATCGGGAGGATGATTTTATTTATGGCTACAATTATTAAAGCACAAAAGAGAGAACATAAAAACAATACCAAGCTAAGAAATAGTGGGTACATACCGGCAGTTGTATATGGTTTTGAAACAGAGTCTCAACCAATTGCGGTAGATGAAAAAGATTTAATAAAAACATTACGTGAAGTTGGTAGAAATGGCGTAATGAAAATTGATGTAGAAGGTCAATCTCTAAACGTTGTATTGAATGATTATCAAATGAATATATTAAAGGCTCAAATGATTCATGCGGACTTTCTCGCGATTAATATGAAGGAAGAATTAGAAGTAAGTGTAACAGTTAACACAACTGGAACTTCTGTAGGTGTCTCAGAGGGTGGATTACTTCAACAGCCAAACAGAGAACTTACTGTTATTGTAAAACCTTCCGATATTCCAGATTCTATAGAAGTAGATGTAACTAATATCGCTATCGGTGATACGCTAACAGTTGGAGACGTTCGTGAAAAGGTAGATTATAAAATAGTCGAAGATGACGACTATACTTTAGTAACTGTATCTGCTCCAAGAGTTGAGACAGAATCGGATACTGAAACAGAAGCTGAGGCAGATGCCGAAGGAACAGAAGAAGCATCCTCAGAGGAATAAAGTAATAGGGTGAGTCCCTACTAAAATTATGCAAGCAATCCTAAAGGCGAGAATGATGTTTAATCGACATTCTCGTCTTTAGTTATGCACCGATACAATTATTAGTTTAGGAACTGGGTTCCATTCTTTTGCTTTAAAAGAAGGTGATGTTCCAAGTGAACAAACTGATTTATGGGCTTTACTCATCCCTCTTATGTTAAAATAAAAGAAATAAGGTTAAAAGGAATGGAAAGAAATGAAAATGATCGTTGGCCTAGGAAACCCAGGCAAGCAATATGAAGGAACAAGACATAATATTGGTTTTCATGTAATAGATGAACTGTCCAAGCGTTTAAACATTCCCCTCAATCAATCAAAATTTAATGGAATGTACGGCGCTGGCTTTGTAGGAACTGAAAAAGTGATGCTTCTAAAACCTTTAACATATATGAATTTATCGGGAGAATGTATCGTTCCGATGATGAATTATTTTGATGTAGAGGATGAGGAATTAGTTGTTATTTATGATGATTTAGACTTACAAGCCGGGAAGCTACGACTTCGCCAAAAGGGAAGTGCGGGAGGTCATAACGGGATTAAGTCCATCATTCAACATTTGGGTACACAGGAATTTAATCGAATTCGAATAGGAGTGGACCGTCCCAAAAACGGGATGAAGGTTCCAGACTATGTACTCTCCAATTTCACCAATGAAGAAAAACCAGAAATTGATTTAGCGATTAAAAAGAGCGCGGATGCTTGCGAACAATGGTTTACGAAGAGCTTTCTTGAAGTAATGAATGTTTTTAATGGTGCATAAAAGTTGAAGTAAAAGCCTATACTTCCTAAAAAGGGGGTTAATGGCTATGCCGATTCGTTATAGATGTCGCCATTGTGAAACAGAAGTTGGTCAGCTACCATTCGATTCCATAGACGAGGCTTTTTTAGAAAAACACAATATTGAGCCAGAAGAACAACACATATATATACAAACGGGGGCTGAGGGAGATTATACGATACAGTGTATTTGTGAAGAGTGTCAAACCTCTTTGCAAAAGTTTCCTAGCTATTATGCATTAAAAAAATGGATACAGTAAATGCTTTGGCACACTTCGTGCACAAAGCCTTTTTCTGTTTTTAATTGTAGATTAAATCGTTTGTATGTTTATTAGATAAGGGTGGGTGAAAATGGAATTACTAAGTAATGTATTAATCGAAGATAAACAAATGCAAAAGCTAGTGAAAGATTTAGAGAATGGTATAGACCAAACATTAATCACGGGTCTATCAGGAAGCGCGCGTGCTGTCTTTACTAAAATGCTTCATAAGGAATTAGATAAACCCATTCTGATTGTTACACCGAACCTTTTACACGCTCAAAAGCTTGCTGAGGATTTAGTCAAGCTAATTGGAGAAGACTTAGTTCGTTTATACCCAGCCGATGAATTGATAGCTGCAGATATAACTATTGCCAGCCCCGAATTGCGTGCACAACGTTTAGAAACATTAGATCACATGTTAAATATAAAAAAAGGTGTCTATATTGTTCCAGTGTCTGGCCTGAAAAAGCGAATGGGGAACGTAGAGGATTGGAAAAATAGCTCCATCTCCCTGAAGGAGGGAGAGGATCTTGTATTAGACAATTTCCTGCAAGGTTTAGTAGACATGGGTTATGTACGTCAGCCGATGGTTACCACTCCAGGAGAGTTTGCATTACGAGGCGGTATTATAGATATATATCCACTATATTTGGAAGATCCTATTCGGATAGAGTTATTTGACACAGAAGTAGATTCCATTCGTACCTTTTCTGCAGAGGATCAACGGTCATTAAAAAAATTAAAAGACGTTCGTATTTTACCTGCGACTGAATATGTTTTAACAAAAGAGAAAAAAATGATGCTAGCACAAAAGCTCGAGGAAGCATTAGCGGAAAGCTTGAAAAAGGTTAAGCTGTCGGATATTAAAGAAAAATTTTATCAAAATATACAACAGGATATAGAACTTTTAAAACAAGGAGAACAACCAAAGGAGTTTATGAAGTACATCTCCTTGATAGAAGAAGACAGCTTTTTAGGAAGTTATTTTGATCCACAAGGAATTGTTATGTTCGATGAGCTTGGAAGAATCCAAGAAGTAACAGAGACTTTGGAAAAAGAAGAAAATGATTGGTATCTTTCCTTATTAGAAGAAGGGAAGACTGTCCATAGTGTAAAACCGTCGTACCACTTGAAAGAAATCATTCATATGCTTTCTAACTATAAGGTGTACCTATCATTATTTTCACGTACTTTTTCTGGCATTGTTATAAAGAAGGCGATGAGCGTTTCGTGTAAGCCTATGCAAAATTTCCATGGACAAATGCATCTGCTAAAAAATGAAACAGAGAGATTTGCTCAAGGTAAATTTAGAGTAATTATTTTAGCAGATGGTAAAGACCGTGTTCAAAAAGTCCATACGGTTCTAGAAGATTATGAAATAGTTTCCCAGATTGGTACGTCTACAAATGATTTAAATAACCCAGGAATTTTTATCGTAGAGGGAGATCTGGAAGCAGGTTTCGAATTACCTCTTCAAAGAATAGCCGTCATAACGGATTCGGAATTGTTTAAGCAAAAGAGTAAGAAAAAATCTCGTACACAAAAAGTGACGAATGCTGAACGTATAAAAAGCTATTCAGAAATAAAGCCTGGAGATAATGTTGTACATATCCATCATGGGATAGGGAAATATATAGGAATAGAAACCTTGCTTGTGAACGGCGTTCATAAAGACTATTTGCATATACGTTATCGAGGCGAGGATAAACTCTATGTACCAGTAGATCAAATAGATCTTATCCAAAAGTATGTTGCTTCAGGGGAAAAGGATCCGAAGCTTCATAAATTAGGCGGAACGGATTGGAAGAAAACAAAATCCAAAGTTTCAGCGGCAGTTCAAGATATTGCAGATGAGCTGATCAAGCTCTACGCTAAGCGTGAGGCTGAGGTTGGATATGCTTTTGAGCCTGATGGAGAGATGCAGCATACCTTTGAGGCAGCTTTCCCGTATGAGGAAACTGAGGATCAGCTACGGACAATTCAAGAGGTTAAACGAGACATGGAGAGACCAAGACCGATGGATCGTCTAGTTTGTGGCGATGTGGGCTATGGTAAGACCGAGGTTGCGATCCGTGCTGCTTTTAAATCTGTGATGGAAGGAAAACAGGTAGCATTTCTATGTCCTACTACCATTCTTGCGCAACAACATTATGAAACGATGTTGGAGCGTTTTCAAGACTTCCCAATTGAGGTAGGGATGCTAAGTCGTTTCCGCACAAAGAAGCAACAGGCAGAAACAATTACCGGACTGAAAAAGGGTCTAGTGGATATAGTAGTTGGAACTCACCGTATCCTGTCAAAGGATGTAGAATATCAAGATTTAGGGCTATTGGTAGTGGATGAGGAGCAACGTTTCGGAGTTAAGCATAAAGAAAAGATTAAGCAGCTTAAAACAAACGTTGATGTTTTAACGCTTACTGCCACTCCAATTCCTCGCACCCTTCATATGTCGATGATTGGAGTACGGGATTTATCCGTTATTGAAACTCCCCCTAAAAACCGTTTCCCAGTGCAAACATATGTAATGGAATATAACGGAGCTTTAGTTAGGGAATCTATTGAGAGAGAACTGGCTAGGGGAGGACAGGCATTTTTCCTATACAACCGCGTTGAGGACATTACTCGCAAGGTTGATGAGATCCAAATGTTAGTCCCAACGGCTAGAGTAGGCTATGCACATGGGCAAATGTCCGAGACGGAGCTAGAGTCTGTCATTATCAGCTTTTTAGAGGGAGAGTATGATGTCCTTGTGACAACTACCATTATAGAAACTGGAATTGATATACCGAATGTTAATACGTTAATCATCCATGATGCGGATAAAATGGGGCTGTCCCAGCTGTATCAGCTACGTGGACGCGTAGGTCGTTCTAATCGTGTGGCCTATGCCTACTTAATGTATCAAAGGGACAAAGTGTTAACTGATGTAGCAGAAAAAAGGCTACAGGCGGTTAAGGAATTTACAGAGCTTGGATCTGGCTTCAAGATAGCGATGAGAGATTTATCTATCCGAGGAGCAGGAAATCTATTGGGCTCACAGCAGCACGGATTTATTGATTCGGTAGGATTTGATCTATATACGCAAATGCTAGAAGAAGCTATACAAGAAAAACAAACTGGAACTAAAAAAGAAGAAGTACAAGATATTGAAATTGTATTAGGAGTAGAAGCATATATTTCAGATGAGTATATTGCAGATGGATATCAAAAAATTCAAATGTATAAGCGAGTCAAGGCAATGGAAACAGAAGAAGAGTATTTGGACATTGTTGAAGAATTACAGGACCGTTTTGGAGATATGCCTCTAGAAACGGAAGTACTTCTTAGAATTGCTCGTATGAAGGTCTGGGGTAAAATTGCTGGAATAGAATCTATTAAAGAAGCCAATAAGATAACATCCATTAGGCTGAGTGAGTCTGGAACACAATCTATTGATGGTGCATTACTGTTAGAGGAAACGATGAAGTTTGGTCGTGCTGTAGGCTTTAATGTAGATAAGGGCAACTTAGTTGTCACCATAGATGAGCGTAAAATAGGAAAGTTAAATACGTTTGATGTATTAGAAGAAATAATGAGTTTATTACCTAAAGCAAAAAAGAAATTAGAAGTAAATTAACGTATTGCATATTATTGGGTAATGTGAGGCATACTATGGCAGAAATGAACTTTAATTTCCATTCTGTCGAAAGAGAGGCACACATTACATGAAAGCAACAGGCATAGTACGTAGAATTGATGATCTAGGTAGAGTTGTAATTCCAAAAGAAATACGTAGAACCCTTCGTATACGAGAAGGTGATCCTTTAGAAATCTTTACAGACCGAGAAGGAGAAATTATCCTAAAAAAATATTCTCCAATTAGTGAGCTTGGAGACTTTGCAAAAGAGTATGCTGAAACGCTTTATGAAACGTTAGGTACGCCAGTACTTATTAGTGATCGCGATGAAATGATTGCTGCAGCAGGGTTATCTAAGAAGGATTATTTAAAACGTCGTTTAAGTTCCGATGTTGAGGATGTAGTGAATAATAGAACAATGGTAGTGGAAAAGCATGAAAACTCAGTAGAATGGGTACCGGGAGTAGTTGAAACAGTTAAATCCTACTGTATCGCCCCAATCATTGCTTCTGGTGATCCGATAGGCGCTATATTCCTATTCTCTAAAGTGCATTTTATCGGAGAAGCAGAAATGAAAGCTATCGAAACAGCAGCTAATTTCTTAGCAAAACAAATGGAGAGCTAAATGAACCTTCCTCTTGTACAAGAGGAAGGATTCTTTATATTCATGTATAATAGTGCTATTGCTGGATGGAAGAAGGATTTTAAAAATGAGTAATGATTGGAATATGAAATCGTATATGAAGGGCGCTGCCATGCTAACGGTGGCCGCAATTATCGTGAAACTACTTAGTGCAGTTTATCGCGTACCCTTTCAAAACCTAGTCGGCGATGAAGGCTTTTACATTTACCAGCAGGTTTATCCTTTTATTGCGATTATTACAACTTGGACTTCTTTTGGCTTTGCTATAGCACTTTCCAAAATTTTGTCTGATTATAAAGCGAATGGGAAAAACTTTGCAATCCCTAAAATAAGAAAAATTGCTTTTTATTATATCGGAATTATTTCTATTATATTTTTTGTTTTCTTATTTTTTGGTGCAAACTTATTAGGCAGTTTTATGGGAGATGTCCAACTAGCTCAGCTTTTAAGAGCAGGATCCTATGTCATTCTGCTTATGCCGCTCCTTGCAGTCCTAAAAGGAGAATTTCAAGCAGAGGGACGAATGGGCACGGTTGCCTATGCTCAGGTACTAGAGCAGGCCATTCGTGTTTCGGTTATTTTACTCGGGACCTGGATAGTTCTCTTAAATAGCTTGGATTTATATAAAGCGGGTAGTATGGCGATGTATGGAGCAGTTGCTGGAGAATTGGGAGGAGTAGTTTTCTTAGGAATAGTCTATTGGAAGATAACAAAGAAAACAGGTAAAGAAGAAAATGTAGGACCGGTGCCTGTATGGCCCATCGTAAAGCAACTGACGATGCTAAGTATAAGTGCAAGTATAAGTGCATTGTTATTTTTACTTCTTCAACTAGTAGACTCTTTTACGGTATTTCAATTACTAATAGATAATGGCATGGGTAGACAAGAGGCGATGGAGAAAAAGGGCGTATATGATCGAGGCCAACCACTCGTACAGCTTGGGATTGTCATCGCCTCTACCCTTTCTCTTTCTATCGTGCCTCTTGTTGCACATCGTTTAAATAAAGATAAAGGAAGAACGGCCCAACCATTTATGCAGTTGACGTTTAGAATAGCCTTTACCTTTGGAATTGCTGCCGCATTAGGACTTATTGCAGTACTTCCTTATTTAAACGAAATGCTGTTTAAAACGCGTGCGGAATCTATTACTCTCATGGTATTTTCTTTGCAAATTATTTGGATGTCTTTAATATTAACATTCATGGCTATGCTTCAAGGTGGAGGAAAGGTGAGAGTTCCAACTCTAATCTTATTACTCTGTGTGTGCTGTAAATGGATATTAAACGGTATACTAATACCTAGTTATGGTGTAATTGGTGCTGCCTGGTCGGGGAATGCTAGTTTAGCGATTGCATGTATATTGATGTTGCTTTACTTTAAAAAACAGTGGAAAATACGCTTCGCTCCCAACAGTTTTTATAAGGGAGTTGCTCAGGCATCATTAGTTATGTTCGTAATCGTTATTGCTTATACTAGGCTTATAGATCATTTTCCAGTTGGAATTTTATCTAGCAGAGTGGAGGCAGTAGTCATTTCACTTAGTTCGGTAATGCTTGGTGCAATAGTTTTTATCTTTGTATTGACGAAAAGACGTGTAATTGCAGAGAAAGAATGGTTCTTACTTCCCTTTGGAAGAAGAATGGCCAAGCTTCAGCTTTGGCTAAATAAAGAAAAGTAAGGTTGTGAGAAGATGCACGAGATTACAATAATCGGACTTGGGGCTGGTGATTTAAATCAGCTTCCACTAGGGATTTATAAAAAGTTAAAAAATGCTACTCATTTATACGTTCGTACAGAACAGCATCCAGTCCTTCAGGAGCTCCAAACAGAGGGCGTAACATGGACTAGCTTCGATGCTATTTATGAAAAGAATGATCAATTTGAGAATGTATATAAAGAGATAGTCGAAAATCTTCTGAAGCTGTCAGCTGTAAATCCGATAATTTATGCTGTTCCTGGTCACCCTTTAGTAGCGGAGCAAACCGTTCAACTATTGGTTCAGGCTGAAAAACAAGGCAAGGCAACGATTACTATAGAGGGCGGGCAGAGCTTTCTAGACCCTATTTTTGGAGCTCTTCGCATAGATCCTATAGAAGGGTTTCAATTGTTAGACGGAACTAGCTTTAAGCGAGATGATATACAGATGAATTCTCACGTTTTAATAGGGCAAGTTTATGATTCCTTTAGTGCTTCAGACGTTAAGCTAACACTAATGGAAAAGTATCCGGACGATTTCGAGGTCACAATAGTGACAGCGGCAGGTTCCTCAGAAGAAGTTTTAAAAAAGGTGCCTTTATTTGAACTAGATCGGGAAATGGAATTAAATAATTTAACCACCTTATACGTTCCGCCTATTCATGAAAAAGAGAGTCGTGTAAAGGAGTGGCAAACTCTTCGAGAGGTGGTAGCCCAGCTAAGGGGTCCTAATGGGTGCCCTTGGGATAAGGAACAAACACATACAACCTTGAAAAAATATGCAGTTGAAGAGGTTTACGAACTACTTCAAGCAATAGACGAGGAAGATGACGATCATATTGTAGAAGAGCTGGGAGATGTACTATTACAGGTTTTCTTACATGCTCAAATTGGAGAAGACAATGGATACTTCAGCTTAGAGGATGTATTAGCTTCTATAACTGAAAAAATGATTCGAAGACATCCGCATGTTTTTGGAGATGTAGAAGCAAATAGTACAGAACAAGTATTAAGTAATTGGCAGGAGATTAAAGAAAAAGAAGGTAAGAAAACGTCAAAATCTTTATTAGAGGATGAATTACGAACAGAATCATCTCTATTGACCTCCTTTAATTATCAAAAAAGAGCTGCCAAAGTTGGCTTTGATTGGCCAGAGGTTTCTGGAGCTTGGGATAAGTTTGAGGAAGAGCTGCAGGAGTGGAAGGCTGAGCTCGTATCTAATGATAAGCAAGCGCAGACAGATGAGCTGGGAGATTTATTGTTTACCGTGGTGAATTTAGCTCGTTTTTACGGACTATCTCCTGAGCTTGCCATGATGCAAGCAAATCAAAAATTCAAAAGAAGATTTGAATATATAGAACGGTGTGTTCAACAAAACAGAGGAAGCTTTGAAGATTATAACTTAGAGGAGCTTGACCAGTTTTGGAAGGATGCCAAAAAATTAGAGAGGCAGTGAGGATATGAGATTAGATAAATTCCTAAAAGTTTCAAGACTTATTAAAAGAAGAACATTAGCTAAAGAGGTAGCGGACCAAGGACGTATTACCATTAATAATAAGGTGGCAAAGGCTAGCTCTGACGTTAAGGTTGGTGACGAGCTATCAATTCGTTTTGGTCAAAAGGTTGTGACTGCATCCGTGGACGGGATTAAAGATTCTGCTAAAAAAGAAGAGGCTGCATCCATGTTCACCATTATTAAAGAAGAGAGATTAGAGAAGGTAGACCCTCAGTTCATTGATGATGAAGATTAGGAGAAAGATTATCTTGGTTTTCAAAGATTACGTTTAAATTGGAAGATGATAGTCTTCCTTTCCGGCTAAATCTATTAAGAATAAATTCTTTTAAAAAAAAGCATGAGATTGTGTCATGCTTTTTTTATATGGAGCATACAATAGATTAGGACAAGGAGAGGAGAGAGTATATGCAATATCAAGCAGAGAATCAAACTATCACAATTCCGTCGGGGGATCACTTAATTTCACTTAGAAATCGTAAAAGAATGGACTTAACATCTGTAAAAGCAATCGAACGATTTGATCAGCAGGAATTTTATGTACGTACATCTCAAGGAACCCTTCATATCAAAGGAGAGGACTTGAAGATTGTCCATCTAGATGTTGATAAAGGACTTCTAACTTTGGAGGGCATTGTACGATCTATGGAGTACGATGAGGAACAAAGTTCAGACGGTGCTAGAGGATTACTTCATAAATTATTCGGATGACACTTTCTCTACAGTTTTATAGTTTAATGCTAATGATTGGCAGCGGTATTTTAGTTGGTGCTGTAATAGAAGGAACGCGTTTTATAACGGGGCATACACCCAAGCGTTCCTTTGTTTTTAAATATCAGGTAGTGTTAGAAATAGTTATTTGGATTTTAATGGGACTAGCGACCTTTTACATTCTTTTTAATGTACGAGACGGGATTTGGAGAATTTATGATCCACTTGCACAAGTGTTAGGAATCCTCCTTTACCAGTTATTTTTTCAGCCCGTCTTTCGGTTAGCTGGAAGAATCTTTTTGCGTTTGGTAGTAAAGCCGATTTGGTTCATAATTCGGACCATTTTAAGGATTCTTGGAAAAATTATATCTTTTATCATATTTATTATCAGTTTAATAATAAAACCATTCCGTACTCCATACAAAAAATTAAAGCTATTGGCACTACAGAAATTGCCAAAAATAAGTTATAATAAAAGATACCAAAAATATAAGAAAAAATATAAGAAAAGATAGGAGAGAACGATGTGAGGCAGAGACAAATACAAAAAGAACCATACGAAAAACAAGTGGCATCTATAAATACAGATTATTTACGCTCTGTTCAACGTCGCGAATCTCGTATAAAATCTAAAAAAGTTCGGTTATTTAGACGGTTAGCAGCATTCTTTATCGTTTCAATAGCAGTAACTGGATTTTTAATAATGACCCTTGTGAACAGCCATCAAACATTAGCAGAGAAAAAGGAACAGCAGGTCCAGGTAGAAGAAGAACTAGCAAAAGTTCAAGAAGACCAAGAAATGCTCAAAATCCAAATCTCCAAGTTAAATGATGATGATTACATCGGAAAGCTATTAAGAAAAGAGTTTTTCCTTTCAGAGGAAGGCGAAATTATCTTCTCTCTTCCAGAGGAAAATGATAAGTAAATTAAAAAAAACCAATTTGAAGAGAGTGGTCTTGTTGACACTCTTTTTTTGTTAGCTATAATAAAAGATAGGATATGTATAAAAAAACTATACAAATTCATTTTTTAAGGACCGCTTAAATTTTAAGGAGGAGCATTTTTTTTATGTCAATTGAAGTAGGCAGCAAGGTACAAGGTAAAGTAACAGGAATCACTAACTTCGGAGCATTTGTCGAGCTTCCAGGAGGCTCAACTGGTCTAGTTCACATTAGTGAAGTTGCAGATAACTATGTGAAGGATATTAATGATCATTTAAAAGTGGGCGACATGGTAGAAGTTAAAGTGATGAATGTTGAAGCGGATGGCAAAATCGGCTTATCTATTCGTAAAGCAAAGCCACAAGCAGAAAGACCAGAGAGACCAGAACGTCCTCAGCGTCCACGCAGCAATAACCGCCCGAACGATCGTGATCGTCCGAGCAAAGAGAATTTTGAGCAAAAAATGGCGAGATTCTTAAAGGATAGTGAAGATCGTTTGACTACGTTAAAACGCGCAACTGAATCTAAACGCGGTGGTAGAGGCGCAAAACGAGGATAACATGCTGTCTGTTTTATCGGTAGAAAAAATGTTTAATAGATGTAGAAAGGTGCTAGCTTAGCTAGTGCCTTTTTTGTTGTTTAGGAAAATTATAAAATTTTGAACCTGTGGATAAATTGATGTCTAGCTCTGGCACCTTGCCCCTCGGGGCAGACATAGGTGCCTGCGCTTTTCTTGTATTTAAAATATTTTCAAAATACGCACAACTAAGGTAATATTTACTTAGTACAACCATGAAAAAGAGAATGAATAGTTAATTCTAGGAATTTAGTGTAGGAGGATGAGTGATGACTAAGGATGAAATTCTACATGCACATCAAAACTACTTAAGTTGGTTGACCTTTCTTGAGAAGATGAGTGAGGATGAAGGAAATACTCCTTATCGAGAAGGGAAATGGACTCCAAACGAGATTGTAATGCATCTGGCAGAGTGGGATAAGTTTACCTTGCAGGAGCGTTTACCTCTAATGAAAGAAGGGGAAAAACATCAAGCGTACCCGAATTTCGAAGACTTCAATACAAAAGCTGCAGCCCTTGCTCATGAACAAACATTTAAAGAAACCCTTGCTCATGCAAAAAAGCAACGTGAAGCGATAATGGCAGAGCTTCAGAAAATTGATGAGGTAGAATGGGATAAGTACTTTTATATTGGTGACCATTCAAGTACTATACGAAATTATTTTACAGACTTCATCGAACATGATCTACATCATCAAAAACAAATAACACCGGAATATAATAACTAAACTCTCAAAAACCCGTAGACCATTTTGAAAAGGTCTACGGGTTTTGTTCTTTGGGAACTTTTAAAAAGTATTTATTGATGGAGGAGATTCTAATGATAACTAGAAATTCAGCAAAGGCTATTATCATGGACAATAAGAGACTATTAACTATTAAGTTACAAGAAAATAATGAGACTTATTTTATTTTACCGGGTGGTGGGCAAGAGCCAGGAGAAAATTTGCATGAAACCCTTAAAAGAGAATGTAGAGAAGAGGCAGGCGCAGAGGTAACCATTGGAGATATTATATTTGTACGAGAATATATTGGAAAGAATCATGAGCTTTCTAAGAAACACGGAGGTTACCATCAGACGGAGTTTATGTTTTTAACTAAAGTTGTTCAATTTAACTACGCAAAATCTACTCTTCTTGACCAAGGACAAATTGGCTTGGAGTGGATACCCATTGCAGAGCTAATGAAATATAATTTTTATCCCAAAGGATTAAGAGAACATATTATTAATTATGTAGAGAAAGGAAAAACAAAAGTCTATGTAGGAGATATGATAGTTAGTAAAAATCTCTCATTAGAAGACATATATGGAAGACGCTCATGCAATATTTCTTGTAATAGAAGGGATACTAGTTGATTGAAGTGGAAGGCGGCGACTCCTGCCGAAATAGCATGAGGTGAAGACCCCACAGGAGCGTAGCGAGGGCACTGAAAAAGTGCCTTTAAAACGTTTAGAGGTAGAGTATGAATGCAGGTTCTGTTCATCTTCTACTATTTTCTGAATCCATGTCTTTCCGTTCCGAGCGGATGCTTTCCAGGGGGCGGCCCGGCAAGCCTTCTCCCTCGCTGCGCTCAGTCCGGGTGCTCGCCGTGGCCGCTAATCCCCTAGGAGTCACCGCTCTGCACTCCAATCCAATCCACTTTTCTACCTGTTATAGAATTTTTTAAAATG